>CANQNA010000104.1 GCA_947625005.1 uncultured Bacilli bacterium | reverse complement strand
ATTTATAGATATAGTTTATTATCTTAATTCTTGCAATAATTGTTTTAATCTTTTATACTTATTTATGAAATGAGTTTTGATTATGAAAAAATTATTAATAAATTATGCTACTTATGGAACAGGGCATCGTGCGGTAGCTATGTATATAAAAGAATATTTTGAAAATAAAGGATATGAGGTTAAAACAATTGATTTACTCGCTTATTCAATTCCTATATTAGGTCCGTTAACTAAAGTAGTAAATGAGTTTTTGATGACAAAATTTCCAAGCATTTGGTCTTTAGTTTTTTTTGCTTCTAATAATAAACTTACGGGAACCTTATATCAGAAAATGTCTTTAAAATTATTTGATAATAAAAAATTAAGAAAAGAAATTATTAATTTTAATCCTAATATTGTTATAAATACTCATTTTAATGGAAGTAATTTAGTAGCAAAATATAAAAGATTTGGTTTAATTAATGCTAAATTAGTTACTGTTGTAACTGATTATAAATCTCATGAATTATGGATTAATGAAGTAAAAGATACAGATGCTATTGTAGTTTCTAGTATGGAAGAAAAAAGGAAATTACTAGGGTACGGTTATAAAGCAAGACAAATTTATACAAGTGGTATACCTTTAAATCCTATAATAAATGAAAAGCAATCTAATAAATTATTAAGAAAATATAAATTAAAAGCAGAGAAAACTATTTTATTTTTTTTAGGTGGAGGCAATGGGGCGACTAATAATTTAAAATATTTGAGAGCACTTTTAAAAGAAAAGGTTAAGGCTAACATATTGGTAATCGCTGGTAAAAATAAAAAGGCTAAAGCGAAAGCGGAAAGTTATGTAAAAAGATATAATGTAAAAAATGTAAAAGTTTTTGGTTTTGTTACAAATATAGTAGACTTTTATTTAACTAGTGATTTTGTTATAACCAAACCTGGTGGAGCTCAAGTAACAGAGTGTTTGTATTTTAAAAAGCCTATGATTTTAATTAAATCTAATGGGGGACAAGAAATAGGTAATCGAACATTTTTGAAGAAAAAAGGGTATGCTTTAACTAGTTTAACTTCTAAAGGATTTGTAAAGTGTGTTTTAAAACTTTTAAATAATGAAGTTACTTTAAATAAAATGAAAAAATCTATTGAAAAAATAAATCAAGAAAAATCTATGGAAAAATTGTTTGAATTAAGTGAAAAATTATTGAAATAGTAGAGATTTTTATTATATAATATCTAGGCATTTAGGAAGTGATAAAATGAATTTACCAAATATGGTGGAAGCTAAAAAACGTAATAATACAGAAGTTTTGTATATAGATCAAGAAAATATAATTGATAAAAGTAAATATCAAGCAAAAAAATATTTTTTAAGAACTTATGGTTGTCAGATGAATGTTCATGATTCAGAAGAAATAAAAGCAATGCTTGATAATTTAGGATTTGTAGAAACAGAAATAATGGAAGAGGCAGATTTAATTATTTTAAATACTTGTGCTGTTAGAGAAAATGCTCATGATAAAGTATTTGGTTTTTTAGGTAGATGTAAACATTTAAAAAAGGATAAACCAGATTTAATTATTGGTTTATGTGGATGTATGGCTCAAGAAAGTAGTGTTGTTCAAGAAATTTTAGATAAGCATAATTATATTGATATTGTGTTTGGTACTCATAATATAAATGAACTGCCTAATATGTTAATGGAAAGAACAGATAAATTAAATATTCAAGTATTTAGTAAAGAGGGAAATGTTTACGAAAATATTTTGTATAAAAGAGATTCTAAAATAACCGCATGGGTTAATATTATGTTTGGTTGTGATAAATTTTGTACTTATTGTATAGTTCCTTATACAAGAGGAAAACAAAGAAGTAGAAAAAGTGGAGCAATTATTAAGGAAATTCAAGCTTTAAAAGAACAAGGTTATAAAGAAATAACACTTTTAGGTCAAAATGTAAATGCTTATGGTAAAGATTTAGATAACGAAGTTTCTTTTGCCGAACTTTTAGAGTTGGTTAGTCAAACTGGTATAGAAAGAATTCGCTTTGTTACAAGTCATCCTTGGGATTTTACCGATGAACTTATTAATGTTATAGCAAGTCATGATAATATAATGCCTTATATTCATTTGCCTTTACAAAGTGGTTCTAATAGAATTTTAAAGTTAATGGGAAGACGTTATACTAAAGAAGAATATTTAAAATTAGTGGATAAAATAAGAGAGAATATTCCTAATGTTGCTATTACAACAGATATCATTGTAGGATTTCCTAATGAAAGCGAAGAAGATTTTCAAGAAACGATTGATGTTGTAAATAAAGTTAAATATGATGGAGCATTTACTTTTATATATTCTAAAAGAGAAGGAACTCCTGCTAGTAAAATGGAGGATAAGATAAACCAAGAAACAAAAGAAGAAAGACTGAAACAACTTAATGAGATTGTTAATAACTATTCACTTATTAACAATAAAAAATTAGAAAATCAAATTGTTCAGGTTTTAGTTTTAGGAGAGAGCGAAAAAGATAATACAAAATTATATGGTTATACTGATACAATGAAATTAGTAAATTTTGAAGGGAAAAAAGAATTAATTGGGGAAATTGTTAACATTAAAATAACGACAGCGAAAAGTTTTAGTTTAGATGGAATAGTTGTGTAAAGCTATTTCTTTTTTTTTATTAATTTGTTATAATACTAATAAGAATTGAGGGGAAACTTATGAATAATAATCAAGAGCCTATTGTATTAGGGACAGTAAAAAAAGGAAAAACTGGTAGACCTTTACTAGCTATTATATTAATTATTTTTATTGGTGCTTTAATTTATTTTCTTCCAGTGATTCAAGGCTTTTTTAAAGGAGAGTCTATAATTGACCTTATAAAAAATGGCCAATTAATAGAATATATTCAGAATGGCGGACAAATTGTAAAAAAAGAAGAAAAATCTGAATTAAAAGAACCAACACTTGTAAAAATAGAGGCAAATGCTATTATTGAAAATAGTGAGATAACTATCAGTAATATTTCTTTAAATAATAATGTTTTAACTTATACAATTGCTTCTAAAAAAGCTACTTATGATGCATCTAAAGATAATTTATATTTACAAATTTATTCAGGAAATAATGTAGTTTTTACTCAAATATTAGATGAAATTTACACTTTATCTGGGAAAGAGGTTAAAGAAAACGTTGTTGTTAATGGTAGTAATTTTTCTGCAGCACTTAATATTATAAACGATAATGATATTCCTAATCTTGTATTAAATAGTGACGAATCAGGATTAGCAAGTATTACTTGTACTCTTGATGATGACAAATTTGAATATACTTTTATTAATAATAAATTGTCTAAAATAAAACGAGAATATAGTTATCAATACAATTCAGCTTTACCTGAAGAATATCGTGAAATTTATGAAGAGTATAGTGCTTTAAAATCAGAAAGAAGTAATTTAGGAATTGAAGCAAATATTGAAGAAAGTTATAGTGGACTTGTTTACAAAGAAGAAATTGATTTACAAAAAGTTAATGCAGATTTAGGAATTAATTATTATTCTTTAAATACAGAGGCTAAAGTAGTTAAATTTAAACAAGAGGCAAAAGGATTTGATTGTGAATGAATTATCAATTTCATATAAATGATTTTGAAGGACCATTAGATTTATTATTACATTTAATACGAATTAATGAAATGGATATTTATGACATTAATATTTCTAGTATTACTGAGCAATATATTGAATTTATTAATAAAATGAAAGAATCAGATATTAATATTGCTGGGGAATATTTATTAATGGCAAGTGAACTTATTCATATAAAAAGCAAAAATTTAATTAGTGAAGATAAAGAAGAAGAGGAAAATAGTGATTTTGATATTAATACTAAAGAAGAGTTAACTAAAAGACTTTTAGAATATCAAACTATTAAAAGTTTAACTTCAACTTTTCAAGAATTAAGTGAAAAAAGGAATGAAATTTATACAAAACTTCCTAGTAATTTAAGTGAATATAAAGAAGAAAATGTTATTGGTCAAGGAAATATTGATGATTTAATTCAAGCATTTCAATTATTTTTAGAAAGGCAAAAATATGCTAAACCAATTAAAACAAAAGTTACTAGAAAAGAATTAAGTGTAGAAGATAGAATAAAAAGTATAAGAAGTTTTTTAAAAAAAGAAAGAAAAATAAATTTTTTTGATTTATTTGATCAAATTAATAAAAGTTATGTTGTTGTAACATTCTTATCTATATTAGAAATGACTAAAAATAATGAGATTATTTTAACACAGACAAGTGGATTTAGTCCTTTAATAATAGAAATGAAGTGATTAGATGGAAAAATTAGGAGTTTTGGAAGGAATTTTGTTTGTAGTAGGAGACGAAGGAATAAGCTTGCCTACATTATGTGAAATTATGGCAATAAATGATGCTGAAGCTAAGGAATTATTATTAAAATTGAAAAAAAGTTATGAATCAGAAGATCGCGGTTTAAGAATAAGTTATTTGGGTAATGCTTTTAAATTAACTACCAAAAAAGAACATAAAGAGTATTATGAAAAATTAATTGTTAATCCTTCTGCTAATACTTTAAGTCAAGCAGCTTTAGAAACATTAGCCATTATTGCTTATAATCAACCTATTACAAGAGTAGAAGTTGATGAAATTAGAGGGGTTAATAGTACTTTTGTGATTAGAAAATTAGTTGCAAAAGGATTACTTAAAGAAGCAGGAAAATCAACTTTACCGGGAAGACCTAATTTATATAAAACAACAAAAGAATTTTTAGATTATTTTGGGTTAAGTTCTTTAAGTGATTTGCCTAGTTATGAAAAAGAAAATATAGAAGAAAGTGAAACTGACTTATTTAGTTCTATTTACAAAGAGGGAGATAATGAAAGAGACTCTGAATAATGATTTAGCAATTTTTAATGAAAAATTTTGTAATGATACTTTACAGAACGAAACATTTAATTATAAATCTTTTGATAAAGTTTATTTTGAAAATTGTAAATTTTGGAATATAAATTTTCTTCATAGTAATATGAAAAAAATCAATTTTGTTCATTGTGAATTTATTAATTGTTCTTTAACTGATTGTATGATAGATGATTGTGTATTAACTGA
>CANQNA010000103.1 GCA_947625005.1 uncultured Bacilli bacterium | reverse complement strand
TAACTTCATCCTCCTAGATTAATTTTAGCAAATTTTGCATTACTTGACTTATCTAGTTTTTATTATAAGAGTCTCCTTAAATTTAAAAGATGTCAACCATTTATAATATTGTGACATCCTTTATTTTATGTAACTTTTTATCACTTTTTGAATTTTTTATTAATTAAAATTTTCTAAAACCCTTTATTTATTTTCCGCAACAATTTTTATACTTTTTGCCCGAACAACAAGTTCCCCAAGTTTGAGTATATATAATATTTATAGTTCTATGTTTACTATAAATATTTAATAAAATGGGAACAAATCGGGAACATTGTTATCATTTGCTTACAAGTTTATTATATCACGTATAATAAAGAATAGTCTATATCATAGTTTTATTTTAAATTTCCTGATATTAAATATAAATTTTACATTTTTATAGTGAGTAAATTTATTTTGCTTATATTTTTATAGAATTCGGACAATTCAAAAAAAAGAATTTAATTATCGTTTTTAATTATATTTATAATAAAATGATTTAATCTTGGTAAATCTTCCACATAAAATCTTTTAAATTCCCATTTCATACGTTTTAAATAGTCTACTTTCTTTTTAAATGTTTTATTATCTTTATTTCCTCTTTTAAAATTCCTAATAAATGATTTAATTGCCGATGTACGCTTTATAATTAATGGCTTATTCATAAATAGATGAATATCAGATTTACAAAATAAATCACTACCTTCATAAATAAAATTTTTATTTTGGTTTTCTAAAGCATAATCAACTATCATTTTATCAAATTTTCTTCTATAATCATCTTTTAAGTTTTTGTTTAAAATATCTTTTCTCCATGCATTATTTTTAAAATATTCCTCAGTCTCTGGATACTTTCTTTGAAATAAATCCACAAAAAATAAACATTCATCACTGTTATAGCAATCACTCCAAGATAAAAAATCCTGAATAATGACAATAGCATTATATTTTTTTCCTAACTCCCGAGCTAAAGTTGATTTTCCAGAACCAACTAGCCCAGTAATAAATAATATATTATTTTCATGTGTAAAAGATTTTAAATTAAATTCCAAATCTTTTTTTGAAATTAGCCATTTTGTTTTATTTCTCATTACTCAAATCTCCAATTAAACTATTAAAAATTTTATTGTTCTTTCTATATATGAAATTATATCTTATATTTATGTTAAAAGAAACTTTTTTAAATCTATCTATAAAATTTAAAAATATATTTCTATATTCATAAATAATTTTATGTTATTACATTGCCATCGTCAAAGAATAAATGTTAAATTAACGCAATTTTTTTATTAACACTTTTCCTGAAGATTGATTCCAGTTTTCATATAAATTACCACTAGGGTCCATAGATAAATCAAAAGTCCTTTTTGGTGATTGATACCACTTACTTTCTAATTCTTCCTTCGTAATATATTGTTTAAAAGAAATATTAATGTCACCTTTTTTAGCAATTATTAATTTATAATCTCCTGTTGAATAGATAGGTATACTAATTTCATAGCCTTTTTTTCTTAATTTATTAATTACCAAATCAAAAACTTGATTACTAATTGGAAGTACTGTGTTGCTAATAAATGGTGTATTTAAATCTTGATGAAGAGTTTGAAATAAAAAGTTATGGATTTTTACTTCTTTACTATAATACTTGATGTAATCTAAAATTTTATCTTTTGAATCTAATCCGTTTTCAAAACAAGTAGCACACAAGGTAATTGGTTTTAAGGAAGATGCACATAAAAATCTGAGATTCACATTTGTCAAAGCTTCGACTCCAAGTATTTTATTATTTTCATCATCATCCATGCTATGTCTACTAATATCCAAAGGTACCATTGCATTTAATTCCATTAATTTGTCATAATTTAAAGAGGCATTCGTAAAAATAGTTATTTTATTATTCATATCATTATGACATAATTTTTTTAAATCTTCTATTAGCAAAGTAGGTTCTCCTCCGCCAATTACAATATTATTTAAGTATCGATATATATTATGCAAATTTTCATAGATTGTTTCAAAGTCATATTTACAAGGCTCTAGATATTGATTTCTACAAAACTTACATTTTCCATTACAGAATCTTCCAAGTTCTACATATAAGTTTCTATAAAAAGTTACATTTCCAAATAATCTTTTTCTATTAATTTCATCCCAAGAACTAGGAGTAATAGTGGGAAAAATAACCTTTTCTGCTTTTGACTCATCCATAATAAAATCTATATTATTTACTTTTATATCATGATTTGGAAATATTATTTTTTGA
The DNA here is from genome assembly GCA_947625005.1 of uncultured Bacilli bacterium. Next base: position 2,877 of record CANQNA010000103.1, on the reverse strand, counting down.
AATGTACAATTGTAAAATTTAAAATATTCTAAGAAATCATAATCAATTTCACTTAAATCTAAAGAGATAAAATCTTTATTTCGAATAATATGTTGATATAACATATTTAATTTTTCTTCATTAGAAAAATTAACACTCTTAGAAAGTATATTCCAAAACCTCCATAATTTTCCTTCATTTTTTTTATCAATATCTAAGACTTCATCAACATTAATTTTGGTTACACAATATGATGAGGAATATGAATTTGCTAACATTCCTAAAATATCAGTAGAAGAAAAAGAAAGATTTGGATTTAGAAATAAAGTTTCAATATTCATTTTAAAGGCATATTTATCAAGTTCTTTTCCATGATAAGCATCACCAAATGTTACTCCATAAAATTTAAAATCTGAATCTAAATGATTAACATGAAAATTGGTATTCGTAAAATCACATCCATTGATGGAAACTTTTTCTAAATCTTCTGCTTTTAAATATGATAAATCACAATTGGTAAAGTTAGAAGACCCCAAATCCTAATATAAGCCATTATATTTTAATTTATGTGGATAAAATTTGATATTTGTATCTGCAAAATTTGTTTCATAAAAAGAAAATCCTTTCCATGTACAAGGTGGAAAATCAGATAAATCTAAATTAGATAAATCACAATCGTATAAGTCTTTTCTAGAAAATTCATCAGAATGTAAAAATTCTTCTAAAGTTTGAAATGTTTTCATTGCTATCATCACCTAAGTGCTGTCTATTCTATCATACATTTCTTTTTTGAACAATAAAATTAATGTTAGCAAATTCTAAAATACTACATTATATTTTACCTTAATTATCAATATCATTTATAATATCGTTGTAATTAATGATTTAGCAAATTCAATTTCATTTTTTGTACTATTTCCAATATGCTTATTTACATCGATAACTAAAATAGCATCCACCAATTTTTTTCTGTAATTTCCATAATTTCTTTAACGAACTTTAAACTACCGCATACTGTTATAATCGTCATAGAAGTATTCCACCTTTATATTCAAAAATTTTTTAATTACTTATTTATTTTTTTCAATTAAATTATTGTCATTCACTTGTTTTTGTAATAATTCTAAATCTTTCAGACTTTTATTATCTTTTAATGCTTCCATTTGTCCTCTTGCAGTATTATTTAATCTAATAAGTCTTTCTCTTTGTGGGACTTTTTCTTCAATCAATAGTGCATTTATATTTTGTAAATTATTGAGTATTATTAAATGTAATAAATCAGTATAATCTCTTATATTTCCATTTTTAGCTAGTTCAGGATTACTTTCTCTCCACTCTTTTGCAGTCATACCAAATAATGCTACGTTTAATACATCCGCTTCTTCGGTATACACAAATTGTTTTTGTTTTTCCGTTAAAGTTGGAACTATGCATTTCTTAATTGCATCTGTATGAAGCACGTAATTAACTTTTGATAAAAGTCTAGTAGCACTCCACTCAACTTTATATTGATAAGCTTCATTCGTTTTTAATCTTTCAAATTCTGTTATTAAATATAATTTGAACTCAGGGCTTAACCAACTTGCAAACTCAAATGCAATATCTGGATGAGCATATGTGCCAATGCTATATCTTCCACCTTTTGATATAATGCCTATTGCATGAGTTCTTTTTATCCATTGTGTTGGTGACATAGCAAATGAGTTTCTTCCATACTCAGTTTTAATTTGGTCGAATTCGACCAAACTAAAATCTTGATTGTGAATTTCTTCCCATAAACCAATGTAATCAATAGTATTTATTCTTCTCAACCAGTTTTTTACTGTAAATGATGGGTCGCTAGAATTTTGATATTTTGCTAAATCTGTTAATGAAATATAATTAACATTTCCTACTCTTAATATTCCTACTTTATTTTCTTTGACAATAATTTCAGTAGTTACAGTATCTGACTTCATTTTGGCACTCCTTTCTTATATTTATTAGTAAATTCTAATTGCTTTTCCAATTTTTTATAAGATGTCTTGCAATTATTCATAACTTCATAAGCACTTATTATGGCTGTGGAATCAAAAACACTTCTATAATAATATCCATCAGTTAAATATCCGCTTATTCCATTATTTTTTTTATTTTCTTTATTATCTAACATTTCTTCAATAACGCTATTTAAAGAATGACCACTTTTTACCCACTTAAACATATTTTTGGTAATTTGTAAGCCTTGTGATTTACCTATATATTCATTTCCTTCTTTATCTATAATTGATGCATAAGTAACTATGAAATAGTAATCTCCTACTTGCTCATATCCACCTTCTATACTTATTAATAAGTCATAAACAAGGTTATTTTGGCAACAATATTTCATTACTTCTTGATTTCGATTATGAGCACCAAGTAATGTTTCATCATTTATCGGTTTGGAACTAACATGAGAAGAAGCCTCGACAGATTCAATTTCATAGTCAGTAATATTTAATGAATTTAAAGCAATCTCAATGGCTGATTTTTTAGATTTATTTTTAGAACCAAGTATTATTTTCATAATATCCCCCTAAGTTTGAAAATTCCTCATTTTTTGGAAAATGAGGAAATATTTTTATTTTAATCACTTACATAAATTTGATGTAACATGCTACTTACCGCAGCAATTTTTGTACTTTTTACCTGAGCCGCACTCGCATAAGTCATTACGACCAATTTTTTTAGTATTCTTTTTTGGCGTTCCTTTAGCTTTTTCTTTGCCATCATTAGCAACACCGATTATAGTTTGTTTTCTTTCCACATTTTGTTCAATATTAGATTTAAGTAAGAAAGTAGCAATATTTTCATCAATTTTATCAAGTAAATTTTCAAATAAGTCAAAACCTTCAATAGTATATGCTTGTAATGGAT
>CANQNA010000102.1 GCA_947625005.1 uncultured Bacilli bacterium | reverse complement strand
CTTTGGCAGTGGATAGGGAGGCTTTTGCTCGGAAAAGTGACTAAATACATCGAGGAAAATCCTTATATTGAAGTAATTCATGAAGAAGTAACTAAGATAGAGAATATGTTACAAGAAGGGATTGTCATCGTGGCAACAGGTCCTTTAACATCAGATGGTTTGGCGAAACAAATTCAAAAACTAACTTCGCAGAATAAGTTATATTTTTATGATGCAGCAGCACCGATTGTAGAAAAAGAAAGCATTGATTTTTCAATTGCTTTTTATGGGGATCGATATCATCAAGAAAAAAAGAAAGAAGAATCGATCGAAGAATGGAAAGAAAGGTTATCCAAACAAGAAAGAGAAGAACAAAGTTATATTAATCTTCCTATGAATCAAGAAGAATATGAAAGCTTTTGGAAAGAACTCGTAGAAGCGGAAGTAGTTACCTTACATGATTTTGAAAAAAGAGAAATTTTTGAAGGATGTATGCCGATTGAGATTATGGCTAAAAGAGGAAGAGATACTTTAAGATTTGGACCACTAAAGCCTGTTGGATTTGATGATCCAAGAACACGGAAAAAGACCTTATGCTGTTATTCAGTTAAGGCAAGATGATAAACAAGCAAAACTTTATAATATGGTTGGCTTTCAAACGAACTTAAAATATGGAGAACAAAAAAGAGTTTTTTGTAAAATACCAGGTTTAGAACAAGTAGAATTTGTTAAATATGGAGTTATGCATCGCAATACTTATATTAATTCAAGTGAATTATTAGAAGCAACCTATAGGATGAAGCAACAACCGAAATTGTATTTTGCAGGGCAAATTACAGGAGTAGAAGGTTATGTAGAATCCATTTCTTCTGGATTGGTGGCAGCTTTGAATGCCATTTGTGATTTTAAAGGGCAAGATCGAATTATTTTTTCAGAATATACGATAATTGGTGCTTTGGCAAAATATATTTCTACACCAAATACTAAATTCCAACCGATGAATGCGAATTTTGGTATTTTACCAGAATTAGAAGGAAAGAAAATTCGAGATAAAAAAGAAAGATATGCCCAATTTGCTAAGAGAAGTTTAGAAAATTTATAAAGAAACAAATAGCGAAATCGTTATTTGTTTTTTTGTATGAAATAATTTTTGCCATAAATGTTACCAAAATATAACAAAATGATTAAAATTATGTAAAATTATTGCAAAAAAAGAGGAAAAATGGTATAATATAAAATAGGTGATATAAAATTCATATTTGAAAGGAGAAAAGGATGGAAGAAAATAAGAAAAGAATAGAGGAATTAACAAATTATATTGCTAAATGGCAAGAAGAGTTAGATACTGTTTGGAAGGGAAAAGAGTCAGAAGCAGCTGAAGTAGAAAGGAGAAATTTAAAAGATCTTATTAGTAATGCCCAAAAAGAGATCGATGAATTGAATGGAATTGACAGAATAGGGAAAATTAAACAAGATCCAAAAGATTTATTAGAACAATTAAAACAAGAAAAAGAAAATGGAAAGAAAGAAAAAATCGAGTTAACAAACTTGACTAGAAATTTAGCTAAAAATATAGAAGAGCTAAAAGAAATGAAAAAGCAAGGAATGGTAAAACAAGCAGATTATGAGGAAATCTATGGAAAATATGAAAAAGATATGAATGAGATAAAAGAAAAGCTAGAAAAATTGGAAGAAGGAGATAAAGACCAAGAAAAGAAAGACTTTCAAATAAGAGTTCTAACAAAAGGAAGAATGGATACAGAAAAAGAAATTAGCGATATAGAAAAACAAATCCGCAATAAACAACAAGAAATTTCTGAAATCCAGTATGGAACAGATGATGCCATGGAAGAAAAAGAATTATCAGATGGTACCAAAATAAAAGTTCCAAAAATTAATAGACTTTATCAAGAAATGGATAAGTTAAAAGAAGCATTAAAAGAAAAACAATCTTTAAGAGATGAATTTCAACAATATATCGATGAATTAAAAGGAATAGAAAAAGAAGAAAAAACTGACTATACAGCTCAACAAAATCAGGAATATACAAGATATTTTCATGGGCAAGGAGATATAGTAGAAAATGACCAAAAAGAAGATAAAGAGGAAGATAGAAGAGCAAATGATGAATATTTTGGATTTAAAAAGGTAAGACCACCAGAAAAAGACAAGGGTCCAAAACCACCAGAACCTCCAAAACCTCCAAAACCTCCAGAACCTCCAAAACCTCCAAAAGAGGAAGAAGAAGATTTTTATCCACCTGCACTAAATGAAAAACTAGTTATGCATTTAAATAAAAGAACAGGAGAAATTATTTTATCTAGAGATGCAGAAATATTACAAAAAACTATTATTGACAAGAAAATGTATTCTTTAAGAAATAAAGACAGATTTGCTGAGAATTTATTACATGAATATGCTGATAAAATAGATGAATATTTCCCTGAACTAAGAGATAAAAATGTAGATAGAGCAATGTATTCAGTTGATCCGATGATATATAAAACGCTTGAAGAATATGATAAAAAAGCAGGAACCAATACCAAGGATTTATATGTAGAATCTATTATGAAAGCTGTCAAAGGGGAAAAAGATGCTAAAGAAACAATGCCATGTGACATTATTTATGATTTGAGAAAAAGAAATGATAGCAAAGAAAAAGAAGAATTAGTAGATAAAAAGGCTAAATTAGGTTGGATACAAAGGAGAACATTGAGAGGAATTGCTCGTAATCAAGGTAAACCAACTAGATTTTTTAGAAGAAAAGCTTTAGATTTGGCTACAGTAAAAGAAGATAAAGGTCATAAAAAATATGCTATTTTAGCAGCATTGGGATTAGGTGGTGCAGTAGCTTTAGGAACAACACAATGTTCAAATGAAGAAGTAAAAGATCCGAAAGCGGTAGAAACAATGGCACCTACTGAAAAACCAGAAAAAGGAAATACGCTTGAAACAGTAGAACCTACTGAAAAACCAGAAAAAGGAAATACACTTGAAACAGTAGAACCTACTCAAAATCCAGGAAAAGAAAATGAAAACGGTCAAGAAGATTCTAAAATTGGTAAATATGTAACCGTAAGAACAGGAGCACATTTATATAATGATCCATATGATGCTGTATATGAACAATTGAACCAAAAAACAAATGGTAAAATTGTTGTAAAAGGACCAGGAAATGAAGATAGAGTATATCAAGTAACAAAAGAAGGATTATACTGCCCAGATGGTCAATGTATCGAAATCAGTAATGGTAATTTAAGAACAGCTATGAAAAATAAAGGTATCGATGTTAGTATATTAGATAACATTGATTCAGAAAAAATGGAACAACAAGGATATAAAAGAATGCTTCATGTAGTAGCAGATGGAATTGCACAATGGATTGAAGAAGGGGATTCTTTAGAATTACAAGTTGATAAATTTGGAAATCGTGTTGAATTAACACAAACAGAAAAAGAGCAAAACGCACAACAAACTGAAAAAGCTTATGAAAAGGGTAATTCTACTGAAAAAGGAGAAGAAAAATAGATACTTAAAATAAAGACATCTCAATTTATCCATAAAAAATTGAGATGTTTTTGTGATAAAAAAGATAGGAAAGGAAATCAATAATGGAAAATGGATTAAGAGAAGATTTAGAAGAGCAATTAGAAAAAAGTTTAGCACGAATGAAAGAATATGAAAAAAATAAATTTTATGAGCAACAAGCAAGAGAACGTTCTAATTATGTGCATATTCTAGAAAAAATTAAAGAATTAGACGAAAAAGAAGAAAGTATGCAAATATTAAAGGAAAAATTAGAAGTTTTACAAAAGAAATTAACGCAAAGTGCTAATAGAATGGCAGAGTATAAAAGAGCTGGATTTTATGATCAACAAATGTTAGAACATGTTGAATATAATCATATTTTAATGCAAATAGAAGAGCTAAAAAAACAAGCCAGAGAAGGTTTGTTTCGTATACAAAAACAGGAACCAAAAGAAAAAACGATACCAACAGCTAAATTAGAACCAATGGAACCACCAGTAGAAAAGATAAAGAATGAAAAAGATTTGAAAAAGGATCCAGAAATAGCAAAACAAGAGGAAAAACCAAAGGAAGAGACATTAAATCATACGAGGCAAGAAGTAAAAAAAGAACCAAAATCAGAAAATCCATCTAACTCATTAGCAGCCATAAAAAATTTACAAATTGTTATTGGAAGAAAAGCAAAAGTAACTATAAATTCATTAGAATATCAAATCGAAAAAGAATTAGTAAAAGAAGGATGCGAATTAGATTCAAGAGAAGTCTTTACTATATTAAAAGATATGGGACTCAAATATGACTATAAAAAAATTAAATCATTATATGATAAATCTATGTTAGATCCAGTAGTGATTAACATTTTAGATGAAATAGAACAAGAAGAATGTGATGTAAAAAATATTGTAAATCAATATATACAAGATATGATAGCAGCAGATGAAGGAAAATCTTTTCAAAATAGATGTCATATTGTCTATGATGAGAAAGATATTTGTAAAGCTAGTATAAAAGAGGCATTAAAAAGAAGAATAAATAATTCGTTACATAGAAGGATTTTTCGAGAGAAAGAGATAGATACTTATGATAAGAAAAGTATGCTTTATTGTGCAAGAACGGTAAATCGATTTAACTTAGTAAACATTCAAGGAGATAAGAAAGATAAATTGCCAGCCATAGGAGAATATAAACCAAGTCTTTTAGGGAAAATTAGTGAATGGATAGCAGGTGAAAGAGGCTGGGGAGATGAAGTATACTTCTTACCAAAAAGAACAGATATGATGCAAGTAGCGCAATTATATGATAAATTAAAAGAACAAGGAAATCTTTCAAGAATTAATAGTGAAAGATGGATGCGTCGATATAACCTAACAGAAGAACAAGAAAAAGAATTAAGAGAATTGTATGAAAGTAAAGATAATGAAAATACAGAAAAAAATAAAAGACAAGAATGGAGTCAAGAATATGTCAATTCCGTAAAAAATTTTGATAAAGAAGTAGATGATTACTTAACACAAGAGGTTAGTTTAAATAGTAAAAAAACTACAATTTCTGAAGAAGAACTTCAACAAGCGAGTGATCGATTAGAAGGAAAATGGAAAGAGGAGTCTAGATAAAAGTTACTAGTCAGCCATAAAAAAATAAAGAATAGTTATCCACAGAATATTACAGAGTTTGTAATACTAATGTTATAT
>CANQNA010000101.1 GCA_947625005.1 uncultured Bacilli bacterium | reverse complement strand
GACATAAAGCGCTTGCTATAACTGATCATAATGGAGTTCAATCATTTCCTGCAGTTTATCATTTTGTAACTGATTATAATAAAGGAAAAGAAGATAAAGATAAGTTTAAAGCTTTATATGGAACAGAGTTAACTTTAATTGATGATACAGTAAAGATTGTAACAGATGGAACTGATGCTAATTTACTAAATTCTACTTATTGTGTATTTGATTTAGAGACTACAGGATTTAATGCAGGTGGCGCTGATTCTATTATTGAAATTGGAGCAGTATTATTAAAAAATGGGGAAATTATTGATAGATTTAATGAACTTATTAATCCAGGAAGACCATTACCTCTTAAAATAATTGATGTAACTAATATTACTGATGATATGTTAAAAGGAAAAGATAATGAAGAAAATGCAGTAAAACGTTTTAAAGAATGGTTTAAAGATTATCCTTTAGTCGCTCATAATGCCAAATTTGATATGTCATTTATGAAAATGGCTTATCAAAAATACAATTTAGGAGAGCTTACTAATCCAGTTATTGATACTTTAGAATTATCTCGAGCATTAGATCCTGGTTTTGCTCGTCATGGTTTAAGTGCAATTGTGGCAAGATATAATGTTCCTTGGGATGAAACTGCCCATCATAGAGCAGATTATGATGCAGAAGGAACTGCCTTAGTTTTAGCCAAAATGTTACAAAAATTACATAATCAAAATTATGAAACTATTAATTCAATAAATAATTTAGTTAGTAAAGATGAAATTCATAAATATGGAAGAAGTTTTCATGTAAATTTAATTGCTAAAAATAAAATTGGTTTAAAAAATTTATTTAAATTAGTTAGTCTTGCTAATACTAAATATTTATATAAAACTCCAAGAATTTTAAGAAGTGAAATAGAAAATCATCGTGAAGGATTACTTGTGGGAAGTGGTTGCTATTTAAGTGAAGTATTTGAAGAAGCAAGAAGTAAAAGCGAAGAAGAATTAACTAATATTATAAATTTTTATGATTATGTAGAAGTTCAACCAATTGAGTGTTATTCTCATTTAATTGACATGGGAGACTTTTTAAATACTTTAGAACTAGAAGAACACATTAAAAAAATTATATCTACAACTAAAGAAGCGGGTAAATTAATTGTTGCTACCGGTGATGTTCATCATATTAATAGAGAAGATAAAATTTATAGAGAAATTATTATTAATCAAAAAATACCGGGAGGAGGTAGACATCCTTTAAATCGAAAAGAGGTTAAAATTCCTTCACAACATTTTAGAACAACAAAAGAAATGTTTGATGATTTTGCCTTTTTAGATAAAGATCTTGCTTATGAACTTATTATTAAAAATCCTAGTATTATTGCTGATATGTGTGAAATTATCGAAGTAATAATTGAAACAGGAGGAGTTCCTTTCTCTCCTAAAATTGAAAATTCAGTTGAAACAGTAAAAGATTTAGTTTATGGAAAAGCTCATTCTATTTATGGAAATCCTTTACCAGAATTAATCGAAAAAAGAATTGAAACAGAATTAAATGGTATTATCAAAGGGGGATTTGATGTAATTTATTTAATTGCTCAAAAATTAGTTAAACATTCTAATGATGAGGGATATTTAGTAGGTTCTCGTGGTAGTGTAGGTTCTTCTTTTGTTGCAACTATGATGGGTATAACAGAAGTAAATCCTTTGCCGGCGCATTATGTTTGTAAAAATTGTAAAAATACGATATTTGAACTTGATGGTAAAGTATTAGGATCAGAATATAGTAGTGGTTTTGATTTACCAAATTATAAATGTCCAAAATGTGGAGAATATATGGATAAACAAGGTCAAGATATGCCATTTGCAACATTCTTAGGATTTGATGCAGATAAAGTTCCTGATATAGATTTAAATTTTTCCGGAGATAATCAAGCAAGTGCGCATGAATATACTAAGGTTTTGTTTGGAGTAGACAATGTTTATAGAGCAGGAACAATTGGAACAGTTGCAGATAAAACGGCTTATGGTTTTGTAAAAGGATATTGTGAAGAAAAAGGAATTACTTTAAGAAATGCTGAAGTTGAAAGATTGGCAATTGGATGTACTGGTGTTAAAAGAACTACTGGACAACATCCTGGAGGTATTGTTGTAATTCCTGGATATATGGATGTTTTTGATTTTACGCCTTTTCAATATCCAGCGGAAGATCCAACATCAGCTTGGAGAACAACTCACTTTGATTATCATGCTATTGATCAAGATGTTTTAAAACTTGATATACTAGGACACGATGATCCCACAGTATTAAGAATGTTACAAGATTTATCAGGAATAGATGTTACTACAGTTCCGTTAGATGATAAAGATACTATGAGTTTATTTACTTCTACAAAAGCTTTAGGTGTTACTCCTGAACAAATTAGATGTGAAACTGGTTCATTAGGAATTCCCGAATTTGGGACTCGTTTTGTTATATCAATGTTAATGGATACTAAACCTAAAACATTTAGTGAACTTGTTAAAATATCAGGATTATCTCATGGGACCGATGTATGGCTAGGGAATGCTCAAGATTTAATTAGAAATAAAATAGTAGAATTTAAAGATGTTATAGGTTGTCGTGATGATATAATGGTTTATTTAATGTATCAAGGACTAGAACCTAAAAAAGCCTTTAAAATAATGGAATTTGTTCGTAAAGGTAAAGCGAGTAAAGATCCAGAAACTTGGGCAGAATATGAACGAGAAATGAAAGAAGCTGGAATTGAAGATTGGTTTATTTCTAGTTGTCAAAAAATTAAATACATGTTCCCTAAAGCTCATGCAGCTGCTTATGTTATAAGTGCTTTTAGAATTGCTTATTTTAAAGTTCACTATCCAATTTATTATTATGCCGCGTATTTTTCTATTCGTTGTGCTGACTTTGATGTAGAATCAATGATTAAAGGAGAAAGTGCTATTCGAAATAAAATAGAAGAGATAGAGGCAAAAGGATATGAGGCAACTAATAAAGAAACTAATATTTTGGAAGTCTTATCAGTCGCTCTAGAAATGGTTTGTCGAGGTTTTTCTTTTAAAAATATTAATTTAGAGAAAAGTCATAGTAAATATTTTCTAATTACAGAAGATAAACAATCCTTGATTCTTCCTTGGAGAGCTTTAGATGGTCTAGGAGATGCTGTTGCAACAAATGTTGTAAAAGAAAGAGAAAAAGGTGCATATATAAGTATAGAGGATGTTCAAAATAGAGGAAAGATAAACGCAACATGTATTGAAAAGTTAACAGCATTAGGGGTATTTGAGGGTTTACCTGAATCTAGTCAACTTAGTTTATTTTAGAAAGGATTTATATGAAAAAAATTATTGGAATTATTTCCAATGTTTCAGGATTTACTAATGAAGATATTTTTCAAAATAGATATTATACTTTAAATACTTATGTCAAAAAAATAAAAGAAGCAGGAGGAGTACCAATAATTATTCCCCCTGTAGATTTATTAATTAATGAAGATGCTTTAAAAATATGTGATGCTTATTTAATTCCTGGAGGAAGTAGAATAGAAGATTTTTATTTTAAAGTAATTGATTATGCTTTAAAAAAAGACAAAAAACTTTTAGGAATTTGTATGGGTATGCAAGTAATTGGAATTTATGCCAACAATTCAAATGAAGAAAAAACATTAGAAAAAATAGATAATCATTGGGTAGATGAAGGAATTACTATAACTAATCCTGAAATATTAGTTCATGAGGTAGAAATTTTCAAAGATAGTAATTTATTTAAAATTTTTAAAACAACTAAAATGAGAGTTAATAGCATTCATCATTATGCAGTAAGAAAAGTATGTTTACCTTTTAAAGTAGTTGCCTTAAAGGATAATGTTATAGAAGGAATAGAATATAAAAATATTATTGGAGTTCAATTTCATCCAGAATTAATGAAAGAAGGATTTAAATTATTTGAATGGTTAGTGGAATAAAATTTACTTTTTAATTGAATTTTTTAAGAAAAAAGATAAAAAATAGGATGACGCACGTCATCTTATATTTTTAAGTAAAAAGAATTATAATAAAAATATAAAATAAAAATAGGAGGAGATAGAAATGAATAAAAAAATAGTATGGGGGGGGGGCAGTATTAGTAATAGTAACAGTAATGTTACTAGGAATAACATATGCCTTCTATAGAACCCAAATAACAGGAAATAAAAATGATGCAAGTATAAGCACAACAAGTAAAAAAATAAGTATAGAGTATAAAAATGAAGGAAGCACAGTAACAGATAAAGCAGTAACACCAGGTAAAACAATAGAAAAGACATTTGACGTAAAAAATACAGGAGACGAAGATGTAGAGTTTGGAATAATATTAGATAACGTAACAAATACCTATACAAGGCAAGAAGATTGGACATATGAATTAAAAAGAACAAGTGGAACAGAAGAAATAATAGGAACAGGAGTAGTACCAAATAGTAGAGCATATATAAGAGGTATAGATAAAGTAAAAAAAGGAGCAACAAATAAATATAAATTAATATTAAAATATGCAGAACAACCAGAAATAAGTCAAAATGATGATCAAGGAGCGACATTAAAATTTAAGATAGATATAGCAGAGACACCAATGGAAGATGCCAAAGAAGGAACATTATTATATAAAATAAAGAATGACCAAACAGTAACACATGTAGTAAAAGGTGGTAATCCTCAAACAACACCAGGACAAGCAGTAAGTACAGAAAATGAAAGAGAATTAATAGAGACAGAAGATGATTACGGAAATAGTTATATATACAGAGGAACAGTAGACCATAATTATGTAAGTTTTGCAAATATGTGTTGGAGAATAGTACGAGTAGATGGAAATGGAAATATAAAATTAGCATTAGCAAATGAGACAGGAGAGTGTGCAAATGCAACAACAAGTTCAGGATACATACATAATAATGGTTCATTAAAGACACAAGCATTCAAAAGTGATCCATATAATGATATAAAATATGCAAGATATACAGAAAGTGATATAAAGAAAACAGTTGACAAATGGTATGAAGACAAAATAACAAATGAAAATGATAAACAAGTAGTAAGAGCAGAATGGTGTCAAGACATGAGTGTAGCAAGTAATACAACTAGTACATATGTATATTTTGGAGCAAATGGAAGATTAAAGGAAACTTCAACAGCCAATCCAAGTTTAAAATGTGATTTTACATCAACAGAAACAACAGACAAATGTCAAGATTGTAAAGC
>CANQNA010000100.1 GCA_947625005.1 uncultured Bacilli bacterium | reverse complement strand
CTTCTCCCCCTCTCCAACCGCACCGCACCCACCCCCCCTTGTCAATTTTTTCCATTAAAAAAAATATCATTTAAGATATTTTTCTAAAGATAAACTTTTAATTTTTTCTGGATTAACATCTACTTTATGTTCATCAATTCTAATTTGAATGTTAGGTATTTCATTACTAATAAATTTTTTAGTTTCACCTAATTTAACAAATATTTCTTTATCTATTAAAGGTTGTATTTTTTCTTCATATATTTCTTTCTTATTTCTTTTTTCGTTATAATGATTATAAAAATATATTAAATCTTTTGCAGTTAAATTACCTTTTAATGTTAAAAAATATTCTAACATTTGTAAGTCTTCTTTTGATAAATTATATTTACTATTTTGTTCTATACTATTTATAATATAGGCTTTTTCTAATTCTTTTTCTACTATATCTAACATATATTTTAAAAATAATGTTACATTTCCATACTTTCTTCCTACAACAATATTCTTATCATAATTTGTCTGAGCAAAGGCAATTGCTCTATTAAAAATGACATAAGGATAACATTTATTATTTAATAAAAACCACATTGCTAAAGTTCTACTTGTTCTTCCATTAACATCAAAATAAGGATGAATATAAACAAAATAAAAATGCATAATTTGAGATTTTATAAAAATATCAATTTCTGACATATTCTTTGAATCATCATTAACGTATTCAAAATACTTATTCATATAATAATCAATTTTTTGATATTGAGCACCTTCAAAAGGATCTTTACTTAAAGAATATCTATTTAAAATATATACAGGGCCTTCTCGGTAATATTCTCCCATATGATCTAAATAAATTTTTTCTAAAATACCATCACTCATAATTTTATAAAGTTCTTTTAAATGAGTTTTATCTATTATTTTATGAGTTAATATATATTGATAACCATGATATAAATTAATTATTCTCTTTTGTTCTCTCAATGACATATAAGATTTCTCTCGCTTAATTACTTCATCAATAATTGATAAATCATCATTAATTCCTTCGATAGCATTATTGGCCTTTATTTCTTGACTCATCATCATTGATTTAGCAAATTTTAAAGTCCTCATATAATCTTGATCACTTAATAAATTATACAAATTGCAAATATCTTGCTTCAAAATATCTTCATTCCAAAAAATATGTCCTCCATTATAGGTTTCTAAATCTAAATGTTTGAAATTTGCCATATTATTAATCCCCCTTACAACCTATATTTCCTATATTTTTCTAGTATCATTCAACATTAAAAACTCATCTAGACACTTAAATAATTCTTGACTACTTTTCACTGAACAAATTTTGTTTTTTATTTTAGCACTACCTGATAGATTTTTCAAATACCAAATTGCATGGTTTCTAATTTCTAATAAAGCTAGTCTTTCTCCTTTATCTTCCAATAATAACTGATAATGTTTTTTTAACATTGACAATTTTTCTTTTTTACTTACCTCTTTAGGAAGAATACCTTTTTCTAAATACTCTACACAATCTCTAATTAACCATGGATTACCTAAAACTCCTCTTCCTATCATTACTGCATCACAACCAGTTTCTTTAAGCATTTTTTCTGCATCAAAACAAGATTTAACATCACCATTTCCAATAACTGGAATTTTTACAGTTTCTTTAACTTGTTTAATAATATTCCAATCGGCTGTTCCTGTATATCCTTGTGATCGAGTTCTTGCATGCACTGCAATAGCCTGAGCTCCAGCAAGTTCTACTTTTTTAGCTACTTCAACAGCATTAATAGAAGAATTATCCCAACCACTACGAATTTTTACTGTTACAGGAACACTCACTGCTTTTACTACCGCAGAAACAATTTCATAAATTTTTTCCGGATTTTTTAAAAGAGCACTTCCAGCTTGATTTTTAATAGCCACTTTAGGTACTGGACACCCCATATTAATATCAATAATATCTGGTTTCATATATTTTTCTACAAATTGAGCTGCTTCTACAAATGACGAAACATCACTTCCAAATATTTGCTGAGCAATAGGTCTTTCAACTTCATCCATCTTTAACATAGATAAAGTTTTTTTATCTTGATAAACTAATGCTTTATCACTAACCATCTCAGCATAAATTAAACCACATCCCATTGATTTAATTATCTTTCGATAACTAGTATTACTAATACCAGCCATAGGTGCTAAAACAATTCTATTCTTAATTTCTACATTTCCAATTTTCCACATGAAAAAACCTCACTCGGAGGTATTATTACATATTATAAGAACTTTTTCAACTCGCGAACCATATCTGTTTGCCAAATTTTAAATTCTTCTGCTAATTTTAATTCCTTTTTATCCACATTATTTTTACAAAGATTAATAGCCTTTATCATACTAATTTCTCCCATTGTAAAACCTTGTATTAACATATCCGCAATATGAGAATCACTATTATCCTTTTTCATTTCCATTTGAATTCCCATATGACTTCCAGCTTTTGCTATTTCTCCAACTCCAGAAATTTCAATTTTTTCTCGTTCTAAAATTTCTACACACTTTTTTTGATAGTCTTGATACTTATCTCGACATCCTTCTACTAAGTTAATAATTTTATTCCCTTTACCTTCTATACATTTTAATAAAGATTGTAAATTATTATATCCCATAGAACTATCTTCAAAAATTTTCTTAATTAATACTCCAGTTTTTTCCATAAACATTCCTTTCTTTTTTATTGTAAACCTAAAAAAGAAAAGTATACTTTATAATTAATCAATATCATCAAATAGTTGTCTTATATCAATATCTAAAGCACTAGCAATTTTACCCAATGTTTCAAGCAATGGAGTTTTTTCTATTCCAAAAGACTCTAAATCTCTAATGTAGCCATGAGACAAACCTGTTAAATCTGCAAGTTCTTGTAAAGTGTAATGACGCATCTTTCGATATTTTCTTATATTTCGACGCACAGTTTGTGATAATACTTCTTTAGTATATTGGCTCATATGCTATCCTCCTATTGAAATTATTTCACAAAACCTAAAAAAAATATGTCGTCTATTGGAAGTTTAGCAACTTATTGTGAGAAATTTTTTGAATTTTTACATTTACAAGAACAATATGTTTTTAATTTATTTTTTCTTTAAATGACTTTCTTAAAATAACTTGAAGTCTTTTTTATTTATTTTATAAAGACTATATTTTTAGCATTTTATTTGGTTTATTATTATTTTTTATAAAAAAAATATAGGGTTTTAAAAACCTATACTTTATTTTAATAATCTATTTTTTCTAAGTATAACCCATTACTAGGAACCGTTGTATAATTATATTTTTTACCAAAAATTACCATTTCTTTTACTTGATTAATTGATAAATATTCTCTTCCTACTTCAATTAAAGTACCAACTAAATTTCTTACCATATATTTATAAAAAGATGTCCCTATAAAAATAATTTCTAACATATCTTTATTTTTTTTAAACTTAATATCATATATAATACTATTATAATTGTCTCTTTCTCCCGAAACAAAAGATTTATAAGAATGTGCACCTAATAAAAACTTAGAAGCCTTTTTCATTTTATTTATATTTAATTTATGGCAATAATTATAAACATATTTATCAAATAAAGGATTATACTCACCTAAATTAATTATATATTTATATATCTTCTTCTTAACCAAAAAACGAGCATGAAATTCTTCGCTCACTTTTTGACAATTATTAACATAGATATCTTGAGGCAATAAAGCATTTAAACCTTTTTTTAAACCTTTTTCATTAATATTTATATTCAAATCAAAATGAATTTTTTGATCCTTAGCATGAACTCCTTTATCAGTTCTTCCTGCCCCTTTAATTAATATTTTTTCTTTCGCTAACTTAGTTAAAGCTTTTTCAACTTCTCCTTGAACATTTCTTTTATTTTTTTGCCTTTGAAATCCATAAAAATTACTACCATCATAACTTATACTACAAAGAAATCTCATTTAAGACTCCTATAAATATCTTTTAATAATTCCTTACTATCCATGGTAAATAATAAATTCGCTCCCTTTTTATTAGCCTTTCTAATAAAATCAATAATAGGAGGATATTCTTTTATTCTTCTAACCTCAAATAATTCGGTTCTTTTCCCTTTAAATATTAGTTTTTTATTTTCTACCATTAAAATATTATCACTAACTTCATAAATAAAACCTATATCATTACTAATTACAATAATAGTTTTCCCTTTTGATTTTAGATTTCTTAATAAATTAATAAAAGTCTTTTTATTTTTATAAGACAAGCCTATATCAAAATAATCAAAAATATAAACAGAAGGATCCATCAATAGAAGATATATCAATAAAATAAATTTAAATTCATTTGAACTCAATATTTTAATCTTTTTATTCAATAAGTTTTCATTTAATTTAAAATCTTTAAAATATTTTAAAATTTTTTCATTTAATTTTAATTTAATACCATTTAAGAATCTTTTTACTGTCCATTCATCATCATAACTAATACCATAAAATTCAGGTAAATAATCTAATAAATCAGTTTTGTCTTTATAAAACCCTGTTACGAAACCATTTTTAAAGTCCCTGCTCAATTTATTTGCATACATTATTTCCATAAAGCACCTACACATTCATTTATTGAAGAAAAATCTTTATCAGTTAATTCATAATATTTTAAATATTCATTTATTTCAGTTAAAAAAGGGATTGCCAATTTTAAATCTTTTATTACTTTATCTTTAAATATATCTTCAGGTTTACCAGATTTAACTAATTTAAATTTATTAATCACTTTTATTTCATCAGCATAAATTAAGTGTTCAGGATTTGTTGAAGAATAAATAAGCGTTAATTTATTCTCTTTTATATAATCAATAATCAATTTTACCTTTTCTAAAGATAAATATGACATAATATTATCAATCCCTATTACTAAAGGATTTATTATTAAAAAAGATAAAATTTTAATTAATGCTCTTTCTTCCACTGTTAAATATTCTATTTTATAATCAATAAGATTTTCTATCTTAAAATAATGAGTTACTTGTACAACTTTAGCACTTATTTCTTCATCACTAAAGTCTAACTTCTTTAAAAAATAACCTAATTCCTCTTTAACATACTCAGTTTTAAACGATTCAAAATCCATTACTGTAATAATATTTTTTCTCAAAAAATCTATTTTATAATCATTAAGTTTTCTTTTATCTAAATATAAAGAATCATTATTTATTTTATTACTTAAAAGTTTAAAAATAGTTGTTTTTCCACAAGATGCTGGACCAATTATTGCCGTAATACTTTTTAAATTAATCTTCATATCATATTTTTCAAAAT
>CANQNA010000099.1 GCA_947625005.1 uncultured Bacilli bacterium | reverse complement strand
TACACTCATGTCTTGACACCATTCTGCTCTTACTACTTGTTTATCATTTTCATTTGTTATTTTGTCTTCATACCATTGGTCAATTGTTTGTTTTATATCACTCTCTGTATATCTTGCATATTGTATATCATTATAATCAGTTGCTTTAAATGCTACTTCATTTACTTTATTATTTTCATGTATATATCCTGTGCTGTTACTAGCTGATGAACAATCTCCACTTTCATTTGCTAACACTATCTTTATATTTCCATTTCCATCTATTCGGACTATCCTCCAACACATATTTGCAAAACTTACATAATTATGGTCTACTTTTCCTCTATATATATAACTATTTCCGTAATCATCTTCTGTTTCTATTAATTCTTTTTCAGTTGCCTCACTTGGTTTCTTTCCTGGATCTGTTACTGGTTTTGTTGTTCCCGTTCCACTTTGTGCTACATGCGTTACATTTTTATCATTTAATACTGCTTCTTTTAAGGTCTGTGTCTCTTCATCTATATCTATCTTAAATTTTAATGTCGCTCCTTGATCGTCATTTTGATTTATATCTTCTGGATTGGCATATGTTATTGTTAATGTGTATGTATTTGTTCCATTATTCTCTACAGTTTCACTTCCTACTATATATGCTTCTGTCGCTGGTACTGTTCCTTTTGATATTAGGGTTTCTCCTCCACTTTTCTTTAATTCATATGTCCAATCTGTTTGTCTTGTATATTCATTTGTTACATTACTTATTTTTATACTATAATTTGCTTTCTCGTCTCCTGTATTTCTTACACTAAATGTCTTTGTTATTTCACTTCCCGGTTGTACTGTTTGATTAGTTACTACACTAGGATTATTATCCTGATACTCTACACTTATTTTTTTACTTGTTACATTTAAGCTTTCTGTTTTTGTATTTCCTGTTATTTGGGTTCTATAGAAGGCATATGTTATTCCTAGTAACATTACTGTTACTATTACTAATACTGCCCCCCCCCCATACTATTTTTTTATTCATTTCTATCTCCTCCTATTTTTATTTTATATTTTTATTATAATTCTTTTTACTTAAAAATATAAGATGACGTGCGTCATCCTATTTTTTATAAAACATTAAAAAAGAAAATAAGTTTTACTCATCTTCTTCTAGTATTGAATTAATACTTACTCTTGATTTGAATGTTTGATTTAACAATTGATTTTGAACATCTGTAGTTTCTTCTAACCATATATATAATTTATAAGTTATACTTGCATTAGGCTCTAATGATAAATCTAAATCTTTAGTTAATTCTAATGTATTTGTAGTAACACCTTCAAATGTTCCTTCATTTACTAAAGTTTCTTCATTATTATTTAAACTAACTAATCTCCATTTAAAATCTTTAGACATTAAAGGATAAGTTTTAGTAGTTTCATTATAACTGGTCTCAATATCAGTTATTACAATATTATATTTAATATTATTTGAAGTATTTTTAGAATTTGTTATAGTAAATTCCGAAAAATCTGCTCTTTCTTTTACTTCATCTGGTTTAATTAATCTTCCATTAGTTTGATTAATATATTCATTTGCAATAAAATCAACTTCTAAATTAGAGGTTGTAAGTTGAACTTTTTCTGATACTTGTTCTGTATCATCTAAAGTATAAATAGCATAAGTAGTTCCTACTAAAAGAGGGACTGCTAAAGCACAAACTAATAACATATAAAACATAATCTTTGATTTAAAGCTATTCATATTATCACCTATTCTATAAGTAATTTTACACTATATTTTGGAATAATTCAACTAATTCATAACCCTTTTAAACATTTTTTCTAACTCATACTTAGTAAAAGTAATAATAGTTGGTCTTCCATGAGGACAATTATAAGGATTATCACACAATACTAATTGATCTAATAAAGATTCCATCGCTTCAATAGTTATCCTAGTATTTCCTTTAACACTCATTTTACAAGCAAGAGTTTTTGCTAGATGGTCATTAAATTTTAAAGGATCAAATTTATTCTTTTCTATTACTAATTCAATTATTTTTCTTAAAGATTCTTCTTCATAATTAGGTAAAAGCCAAGTAGGATGTTCTGTTATCATTATTGTATTTATTCCAAATTCCTGAAATTTTATTCCTAAATTTTCTAAATAATCTTTTTCTTTTAAAACTGCCATATAATCACTTGGAGTAAGTTCAATAGTTATAGGGATTAAAAGAGTTGTTGTAGTTATCTTAGTTTTTTTTAAGTTATCTATATATTTTTCATAATTGATTCTTTCTTGAGCAGCATGTTGATCTATTAAATACATTCCTTCATCATTTTGAGCGATTATATAAGTTCCCATAACTAATCCTACAGGATATAATTCTAATTTTTTTAAAGTTTCATTTTTTTCTTCTCCATTACTTTTATTTTCTTTAACAATATTTTCTACTTTAGTAAATTCAAATTTTTCTTGTTCTTCTTTTATTTCTGTAAATTCAGGATTTTCTGGATAAGCTTGAGGCATTACTATTTCATTTGGTAATTTAATTTCTTTGACTTCTACTTTAGGAACTAATAAACTCTGATACAAAGCTTCTTTAATACTTTTTATTATTAACGTTTGTAATTCTTCTAACTTACTTAATTTAATATCTTGTTTAGTAGGATGAATATTTACATCTATTAAAGTTGGATCTGTATTTATAAATAAAATAACTACGGGAAATTTAATATCTGGTTTATAAGTATTATAGCCTTCATTTATAGCATTAATTAAATAATTATTTTTTACTACTCTTCCATTTATAATAGTAGTAATATGATTTCTATTAGATTTTAAAATAGAAGGTTTTGCAATAAAACCATAAATATCAGCATCATCATTACTTGCTTTAATTTCTAACATATTACTACTAATAGTCAGACCATAAATTTCAAAAATAGTTTTTAATAAATCATTTTTTCCACTAGTATTAACAATAGTTTTATCATTATTTAATAAAGTAAAATTAATTTCAGGATGAGAAAGTGCTAATTTTTCTAAATACATTGTAATATTAGCAAGTTCACTTATTTCGCTTTTTAAATATTTTAAACGAGCAGGTGTATTATAAAATAAATCTTCTACTGTTATCTCTGTCCCTTTTCTAGCATCACTAGCTTCATGTGTTATTAATTTGCCTCCTTCAATTTTGACTAGAGTTCCGATACTATCTTGACAAGTTTTTAATGTTACTTTAGAAACACTAGCAATACTAGGTAAAGCTTCTCCTCGGAAACCTAAAGTACTTATAAAAAATAAATCATTATCATTTTTTATTTTACTTGTAGCATGACGAGTAAAAGCAAGTAAAGCGTCTTCCTTATCCATACCTATTCCATCGTCTATAACTTTAATGGATTTAGTTCCTGAATTAATAAGTTCAATTTTAATATTTTTACTATTTGCATCTATACTATTTTCTACAAGTTCTTTTACAACATTGGCAATTCTTTCAACTACTTCTCCTGCCGCAATTTTATTAGCAAGTTCTTCACTCATTACTTGAATTTTACTCATACTTACCCTCCAAATATAGATTTTCTTACAGTTAAATAAGTTTTATCTAAATTAATTTTAATTGTAGTATTCTCTTTAAAACTAATAAAACCTAATCCTTTTATAATTAAATCTTGATCTTTTTTTATTTTAAGTTCACTACAAAACTCTAAATCACTTTTATAATTTTTCTTAATAACTCTTTCATTACTTATATCAGTAAAATAATTAATATTACAAGCAGATAAACATTTTAAATAATATTCACTAGTTAAATTTAATACTTGATTATCTTTCATTTGAAAAACAAAAGATTTTATTTTTTTCCCTTTTTTAATATCTAAGATAGGTTCTATAAAAAAACCTGGAGTATCAATAATAGTTAAAGAAGTGGTTAAATTGATTTCTAAAAAGTCTACTGTAGTATTAAAATTATTACTTACTGTTACTTTTTTCGCTTTGCTATTTAAAACTTTTGCTAAATCATTTATTAATGTTGATTTACCACTATTAGATAGTCCTACTAAATATAAGGAAGATGTAGCATTTCTTTCAATAAAATTTAAAACTTTCTCTGCCTCTCTTCCCATATTACCTTTAATGATTATTTTATCTGTTATTTGATAGTTGTCTCTTAAATAATTAATTAATTTCTCTGCTTTTAAAAATTTTGGTAATATTTCACATTTATTAATAATTAATACTTTAGGAGTTTTTAAAGTTTTATATATTTTTAAAACATCTTCTCTAATATTTAATAAATCAATTAAAAATAATGTTAATTTAGGATTTTTATTAATTCTTTTGATAATTTCTTTTTCGGTTAAGGTTTTGACATTATTTCCTTTTTCGCCATAATGAGTTAGTTTGAAACATTTTTGACAATAACTAGCTTCATTATATTTTTTTGGAGGAATAAAACCTGGTTTCTCTGGATTTTCTGTTTGTAATTCGATTCCACAACCTAAACATATTTTAGTCATAGTATTTCCCTCTTTTTAATAAATTATCTTTTGTTAAATGTTTAATAATCATATTTTCAAAAATTCTACTTATTTTAGTTGTAACAAATTCATTAGTACTTATAGGATTTACTAAAATACTTGTAAATCCCATCCTATTAGCCCCTAAAATATCTGTTACTAATTCATCTCCAATACAAGCAATTTCTGTATCTTTATAATTATAAAGTTCTTGAATTTTTTTATATTTACGTTTTAAAGGTTTAAAAGAAAGATAAGCAGAATCTACTCCTAAATTGTCTTTAAAAGGCTCAACTTTTGCTTTACTTTCATTACTTAAAATAATAATTTTAAATTTCATATCTTTTAATTCTTCAAATAAGTCTTTAATTTTTTTATTTGGCTTTTTTAAATTATTAGGGGCGATAGTATTATCTAAGTCAAATACTAAACATTTAATTTGATTTTTCTTTAATTTTTCATAATCAATAGCATAGATACTTTTTTTATAAATATCTGGAACAAATTTATCAAACATAAATACCTCCTAATAAAAAAATTGACATATAAATTATATCAATTTTTAAATTTTTGTACAATCATTTCTCAAAGTTTTATTATTTAAAGGAAATTTGAAGATAAACATGTACATATATAAATGAGACAGAATGTTTTCCATCTTTATTTTTTAAGAAATGTAATTATATATGATTTAGCAGATGAAATAATTTTATATTCTAGATTAAAATTATATTATTTACATATAATATTATTGCAAGTTAATGCTTGCTAATTTGCTATCAAAATATTGACTTTTGAGGTAAATTATAGTATATTGTTATTGCATTGAGAAAGTGCAATAACAAGCAAATGTTCTCGCTCCCAGATGGTGCGAGTAATAAATTATTCTGGACGACAATGTTTCTCGCTCTCGGGTGGTGCGAGTAATAAATTATCCCGAACGAAA
>CANQNA010000098.1 GCA_947625005.1 uncultured Bacilli bacterium | reverse complement strand
AAACATTTAGAAACTTTATTTGATAATATCAATAAAGGAGAAACACCATTTACTTTAGAAAATGTTAGTTTAATAAAAAGAATAGCTTGGAAAATGATTATAATAATCATAATGAGTAATATTGGTGGAGGTATGTTTGAATTGTTATTAAGCACAGATTTAAATATTGAATTTAAATCTTATGATTTGGTAGAAATATTATTCTTATTTAGTTTATCATATATATTTGAATACGGAAGATTATTAGGACTTGAAACTAAAGGGCAAATGTATGGTAGTGAATGAGTAAAAAGTTTTTGAAAAAAAAATTCTAAACAAGGTTTTAAAATATTTTAATTGATGTTATAGTAATAAAAGAAGGTGTCTACGGTAAATGAAAAAAGTAATAATAGGTATAGTTTCAAAACATTATAATAAAGATTCTATAAGACCTAATATGTATATAAGAGATGAAGTTAAACAAGCAATATTTGATAATGGAGCAGTAGCGATTGGAATTTTGTTACCAAAAGATGAAAAATTAGATGTAGAAGATGATTGGATTAATAATTTATCAGAAGAAGAATACGATTCATTAATCCAACAAATTAATTTGTGTGATGGAATTATATTTCAAGGTGGAGGAGCGTGTGATAACTACGAAATGATAGTAGCAAAATACTGTTATGATCATGATATTCCAACTTTAGGTATATGTTGTGGGCAAAATGTTATTGTTAGAGCATTAGGGGGTACGACATATGAAATTCCTAATCCTGAAAAACATAATCAAATAACAAAAGATTATGTCCATAATATATACATTAATTCATCTTCCAAATTTTATGATATTATTAAACACAAAGAAATAAAAGTAAATTCACGACATAAAAAAGCTGTGGATAGTTTTCCGTTATTAGAAAAAGTAGCAATTTGTGAAGATGGTTATGCTGAAGTAGTTGAATCAAAAAACAAAAAATTCTATATAGGAGTAAGATTTCATCCAGAAAGTTTATATAAAATTGATGAAAATATGAATAATATATTTAAATATTTTATAGATATTTGTAATAATTAAAGTAGTTGTACTTTTTACTTAATAACCTAATAATGATTAATACTAGATTTTGTATCTAGTTTTTTAATATCAAATTATAATTTCAATTTTATTTTTATTTTTCATTGCAATTAATAACGAAAAATTTTATAATAAAAATATAAGTATTTTAATATTTATAATTATTTATATAGAAAAGGAGAGGAAATATGGAATTTAATGCAATGTCCATATTAACTCTAGTTATTGGTTTATTAGCCGGTGCTATTTTAATTTATATTTTTGTAGTAGTAACAGGGGCCGGTGCAGGGAAAAAAGCAGAAAAATTATTAGAAAATGCTAAAAAAGAAGCGGAAAAACAAAAACGTGATAATATTTTAGAAATAAAAGAAGAAAGTTATAAATTAAAACAAGAAGTAGATGCTGAAATAAAAGAACGTAAACAAGAAGTAGCAAATCAAGAGGAACGTCTTTTGTCACGTGAGAAATCTTTGGATAAAAGAGAAGAAAATTTACAAAATAGAGATAATTTATTAGAAGAAAAAAACAATAATTTAAATGCTTTACAAAAACAAATCCAAGAAAAAGAGTTAAAAATGGACGAACTACTTAAAGAAGAAATGGAACGTTTAGAAAATATTTCTAAGCTTTCTAAAGAAAAAGCTCGTGCAGAAATTCTGGATAGAGTTGAATCTTCTCTATCAAAAGAAATTGCTGAATTAGCTCGAGAAAAAGAAGCAGAAGCAATATTAGAAGTTGATAAAAAAGCGAAAAATTTATTAGTTAATAGCATGCAAAGGTATTCAAATGATGTAACTAATTTACAAACAGTATCAACTATTACTTTACCGAGTGATGATTTAAAAGGAAGATTAATTGGTAGAGAAGGAAGAAATATTAGAACAATTGAAGCGGTAACAGGAGTAGATTTAATAATTGATGATACTCCGGAAGCTATAGTAATTTCTTCATTTGATCCATATCGAAGAGAAATTGCTAAAATTACAATTGAAACTTTAATTAAAGATGGAAGAATTCATCCAACTAGAATAGAAGAGTTATATGATAAAGTTTCTAAAGATATGAATGCTCGTATAATGGAATTAGGTAATGAAGCAATTTATGAATTAGGATTAACAAAAGTAGATCCAGAAATCGTTAAACTTATTGGTAAATTACATTTTCGTACTAGTTATGGACAAAATGCTTTAACACATAGTAAAGAGGTTGCTCATCTTTGTGGATTAATGGCTTCAGAATTAGGAGAAAATGTTACAATTGCTAAAAGAGCTGGATTATTACATGACATAGGAAAGGCTATTGATTATGAAATAGAAGGTAGTCATATAGAAATTGGAGTTGATATTGCTAAAAAATATCATGAAAGCGAAATTGTTATTAATGCAATAGAATCTCATCATGGAGGAGAGCAAAAAAGTATTATTGCTGTTTTAGTACAAATTGCTGACACATTATCTGCAGCACGACCTGGTGCTCGTAATGATTCAATGGAAAATTATATAAAACGTTTAGAACAGTTAGAAAGTATTGGAAATAGTTTTGCGGGAGTAGATAAGTCATATGCTATTCAAGCGGGTAGAGAAATAAGAGTTTTAGTTAAACCTGATGAAATAGATGATTTAGAAAGCTTCAAACTGGCACGAGAATTAAAAGAAAAGATCGAAGCAGAAATGCAATATCCGGGAACTATTAAAATAACTGTAGTAAGAGAAACTAGAGCGCAAGAAGAGGCAAAGTAATCTTCTTGCTTTTTTAATATATTTATGTTAGATTAAAATACATATATTTAAAAGGTGATTAAATAACTTATATGATAAAGATTTAATTAAAATAAAATTTAAAGATTTGTACTATAATATGAGAGAAGAAATTGAACATAAAAAAGAAGTTGTAACTTTAGCTATGAAGGCTTTTAGAAAATCTGGTATAGAACCTATAATTATTCCTACAAGAGGAGGCACAGATGGAGCTAATTTAACTCATGCAGGTCTTCCTTGTCCGAATATTGGCATAGGTGCTAATAACTTTCATAGTGTTGATGAATACGCTGTATTAGAAGATATGGAAAAAGTAGTAGAAATCTTAATATCTATAGTCAAAGAATATTATCTAACTTATAAAACAAATAATTTAAATAGTTCAAATAAAATTTTGAAAACTAAAAATCCTATGTAAAAATAGGATTTTTGCTTATGTAATTATTTTTTTTATATCATATTAAGAATACAGCTTATTATATTTTATTTAACAATTAGAAGATATTCTAACTTCTAAAGACTTTGTTGAAGCTCTATAAGTTACATTTCTGATAACTTTATAATTTAATGCAGAGTTTAAAGAATTGCAATTAACTTCAGTATTAGTATTTTCTTCTATACATTTATCTTTTACAGTATAATTTGTATAATTAACAGTTTGGTTATCTTCTATTACAGATACTTGAGAAGAGTCATCCTGATTATATTCTGAAGAAGATAAACAAGTATTAGTATTTGATATTTTCCAGTCTCCTGAAGGAGTAGCAGGATTAGTTGTACTGTTATTTCCTGAAGAATTACTTAAAACATTAATAGTTGCACCACTACTAGCATTTGCTGTAAAAATAGAGTATTGTGATTTAACTACAAATGTAGCACTGGTATCAATAAATCCAGAATAAGTATATGAAGTATTGTTTGTATAACCTAAATATTGTAGACCGCCACCATTTTCTAAATAGATAGCATATCCTACTGTACCGATATTAGAATTATTATAACTAATTCGACTATTTAAATATTTTGTTCCCCAATGTTTATAAACATTATTACTAAAATATTTTTCTAAGTAAGATTCATTAATTGCATCAGGAGTTTCGATTGGATCCCAAGTAATTGTTACAGAATCAATACCGGCAGAATAATTTAGATTAGTTGGATTTTCTAATTGAGAAAATCTTGTTGATACCTGAGTAGGTTGAGTACCTTTTTTATAATATTCTTCACTTTTTAGATTGCTTGGAGTAAATTCACTAGCAAGTTCTACAGGATCAGTTCCTAGTTCAATAGTTGCTTTAACAACACTACTTGGTTGTTCCCATCTACTATTTTTTTCAAAAATAGCTTTTGTAAGTATTTTAGTAATATTTTTTCTAGCTGGAGTACCTTCAGTATTAGTTAGATAATTTTCTTTTGTAATTAAATCTTTATAACCATACCATAAGGAAATTACATAATCTGGAGTATAAGTAGCTTGCCAAACATCTCCAATAACAGTTCTCTTAATTCCTAAAGCTTTAACTTGAGCATCATCAACTGTTGAAGTACCTGATTTACCAGCTACATCAGTACCACTTGGCACAGTAGCAGAAATGTAACCACCTTGAACAGAACGTTGTAACATTTTATTAATTATATATGCTGTACTTTCTTCCATTGCCTTAACTTTTTTAGGTTTTACTGTATAAGTTTCATTTGTATCAACATATTCAATTTTAGTAAATGAATATGGTTCAATATACATTCCACCTCTAGCAAATGTTGCATATGCAGCACCTAACTCAACTGGAGAAACTCCATTAAATCCTCCAATACTATGACTCTCTACAATAGTATCTCCTTCATATTCAGGAGTAATTCCTAAATTAGTAACAAATTCTTTTAAGTCTTTTTGAGGAATTTGTTGGAAAGTATATAGGGCTGGAATATTTCTACTTGCTGCTAATGCTTCTCTAGCTGTCATAACACCTTTAAAGCCATTATCCCAGTTTTTAATTTTTCCTCCATCCGAATAAGTATAATTATCATCAACTACAGTTTGTCCGCTTCCCCAGTTTAAATATTCAATAGCTGGGCCATAATCAAATATTGGTTTTGCTGTAGATCCTGGATGTCTTTTAGTCATTGTTGCATAGTTCCAACCTCTTTCTGAAGTTTTGTTTCTTCCAGCACCAACAGCTATTAAAGAACCACTTTTAACATCAATTACAGCAATTCCTGCTTGAGCATCATCATTATACCAAGTATAATTTTCTCCACTATTTATACTTTCAATGACATCTTGTTTTTCTGTATCAAGTGTAGAATAGATATTCATAGATACTGTATAAGGATCATCACCAGTTCTTTTTTCTACTTCTTCTACAACTGTATCAATAAATCCTACATATTTATTTAAAGAAGTATTAGATTTAGAAAGTAGAGTAGTAACTGGTATTTTTTTCGCTATATCTCTTTCTTCTTCTGTTATATAGCCATGTCTACACATTAAATTAAGTACAGTATTACGTCTTGCTTCTGCTTTATCGGGAGAAATATAAGGATCGTAAGCGCCAGGTGCTTGGAATAATCCAGCAATTAAAGCAGCTTCACTTAAACTTAAATCACTAACATCTTTATTAAAATAAGTTTTACTAGCTTGTTGTACACCGTAAGTTCCTCCACCT
>CANQNA010000097.1 GCA_947625005.1 uncultured Bacilli bacterium | reverse complement strand
AGAAGT
Source organism: uncultured Bacilli bacterium (assembly GCA_947625005.1). Next base: position 5,494 of record CANQNA010000097.1, on the reverse strand, counting down.
GATAAAAGAATAGATTTATATTTATTTATGTATCGTAAAGATTTTGGACTTTGTTTAAGAGACTATTTTCGTTTAACTGGAAGTCCTGCTATGATACCTCGTTTTGCTCTTGGAGTTTGGTGGAGCAAAGATATTACTTATAATGAAGAAAGTGTTTATAATTTTGTTAAAAAGTGTGAAAAAGAAGAAATTCCTTTAAGTGTTTTTATGCTAAATAAAAGTTGGCATATTGATAACTCTGTAAATAGTGGTTTTACTTTTAATAAAGAATTATTCCCTAAACCTAAAGAATTTATTGATACTTTACATGAAAGTAAAGTGGCACTATGTTTAAATATTAATCCTGTAAGTGGAATATATAAAACTGAGGCTAATTTTGAAAAATTTAAGACTGATGCTGGAGTATTGGAAGATGGTAATGTTCCATTTAATGTGTATAATCCAGAATTATTGAGTTCTTATTTTGCTAATATTATTAGACCATTAATCAATATGGGCGTTGATGTTTTTTGGATAGATTTTAATAATCGTAAAGATATTTATACTCAAAGAGCCTTAAATCACTATCATTTTATGAATTATAAAAGCACAGATAAAAGAGGGATAATAATGTCTCGTAATGGTTTAATTAATAGTCATTTGTATCCTATTAATTTTACAGGAGAAACTGTAGTCAGTTGGGATAATTTAAAAATGTTACCCGAATATAATCAACTTGCTTGTAATATGGGTATTACTTGGGTAAGTAATGATATTGGTGGTTATAGTGGTGGAGTTGAAGATGACGAGTTATATCGTAGATTTATTCAATTTGGAACATATAGTCCAATTTTAAGACTTTCTAGTGCGGGTAGTCATTATATAAAAAGAGAACCTTGGAATTGGGATATTCACACGCAAAATATTATTCGTAATTATTTAAAAATAAGACATAGATTAATTCCTTATCTTTATTCTGAAGCTTATAAATATCATAAAACTGGTCTTCCTATTATTCAACCACTCTATTATAATTATCCAGAAATTTATGATGAACCTTTATATAAAAATCAATATTATTTTGGCACAGAATTTTTTGTCTCTCCTATTACTAATCCTAAAGATTTAACTATGAATCGTACAATTCATAGAATGTTTATTCCTGAAGGGACATGGTATGATTTTAAAACAGGGAAAAAATTTCCTGGTAATAGAAGATATATAAGTTTTTATAAAGATGAAGATTATCCTGTTTTTGCTAAAAGTGGAAGTATTATACCACTTGCTCAATTAGATAATATTAATAATACGGATAATCCTGACTATTTAGAAATTCATATATTTCCTGGAAAGAGCAACACATATAGATTGTATGAAGATGATGGAAAAAGTAGAATGTATGAAAAAGGTTTTTATTGTATAAGTGAAATAGATTACAATTATCGAAGTAATAATTATACTTTAATTATTAGACCAATAGAAGGTAAAACGGGAATTATTCCGGCAAAAAGAACTTATAAAATTAGATTTAGAAATACTAGAAAAGCCGAAGATGTAATAGTTTATGTAGGAAAAGAATTATTAGAAAATGTTGAAAGCTATATTGATGATACAGACTTTTGTATTGAGATACCGGAAGTTGATACTTTAAAACAATTAAGTATTAATTGTAAGGGTAAAGATATCGAAATAGATGCTGTTCGTTTAATTAACGATGATATTGATACAATTTTAACGGATTTAAAAATTGAAACAGCTTTAAAAGAAGAAATTGCTAAAATTATCTTTAATGATGAATTAGATATTAAGAAAAAAAGAATTGAGATTAGAAAGCTGAGAAAACATAGATTAAGTGCCAGACATATAAAAATGTTCTTAAAATTACTTGATTATATTGCAGAATTTTAATATAATAGGAGCAAGCAGAAGAAAAAAGAGTAGTAATAAGTGATTCTTTTAAAGAGAATTAGTGGTTGGTGAAAACTAATAAAGATATCTTATGAACTTGCTTTTGGATGTATTTGGGTAATTCCATTAAAGATTTAAAGAAAAAAGTAAGGTGGTACCGCGATAAATTCGCCCTTTTGGTATCACCTTTTTTATTAGGAAGGTGATTAAATGGATAGCTTATTTTTATTTTTAATTTCCTTTGTATGTTTATTCTTCATTTATCTTATTGTTTTTTATTTTAGAGGTTTGAAAAAGCATAAAATTAAGGATTCTATGCAAGTACAGTTTATTTTAATGAGACAAGGACTAAAAAAGAAAGATATTAATGAAAAAAATATTGGAATTATTATATGTTTGATTGATCCTTTAATAATAAGTACATCTGGTGTTATTGCTTCCAGTGTTAAATTAAATTATATATGGCAAATTTTAATAGGATTTGCTCTTCTGATGGGATTAATTTATAGTTTATATGAAATTTTAGGAAGAATTATAAAAAGAAAGAGTGGTAAAAATGGAAATAAAAAAGATTGAAAAAAAATGGCAAAAATATTGGGAAGATAATCAAGTTTTTAAGGCAGAAAACAATAGTGAAAAAAAGCCTTATTATATTTTAGTAGAGTTCCCTTATCCTAGTGGAGCAGGATTACATGTTGGTCATGTAAGAAGTTATACAGCCCTAGATGCTCTTGCTAGAATGAAAAGAATGCAAGGATATAATGTTTTATATCCCATGGGCTGGGATGCTTTTGGAGCACCTGCAGAACAGTATGCTATAAAAAATCATATCCATCCTAAGGAAGCTGTTAAAGAAAATATTAAAACTTTTAAAGGACAGATGCAAAATTTAGGATTTTCTTTTGATTGGAGTCGAGAATTTGCAACTACTGATCCCGAATATTATAAATGGACACAATGGCAATTTTTACAATTTTATAAACATAATATGGCTTATAAAGAAAAGATTCCTGTAAATTGGTGTCCTAATTGTAAAACTGTATTATCTAATGAAGATGCTGCAGGTGGAGTATGCGAAAGATGTGGAACAACAGTTGTGCAAAAAGAAAAATCACAATGGATGTTACGAATGAGTGATTATGCAGAAGATTTACTTAATGGTCTAAATGATACTAATTTTGCTGAAAGAGTTAAGTTAGGTCAAATAAATTGGATAGGTAAATCAACAGGAGTAGAAGTTGATATTGAAATTGTTGGAGGTGGTAAATTTTCTATATTTACTACTTGTATAGAAACTATTTATGGTATTACTTTTTTTGTAATCGCTCCTGATGGTAAATTAATAAAAGAATTAATGCCAAGAGTAAAAAATAAAGAAGAAGTAGAAGCCTATATTAACGAAACTGCCAAAAAATCTAATTTAGATCGTACAGAATTAAATAAAGGTAAAAGTGGAGTTGAATTAGAAGGAATTAAAGCAATTAATCCGGTTAATGGAAAAGAAGTTCCAGTATTTATTGGTGATTTTGTTTTAGGAAGTTATGGAACAGGAGCAGTAATGGCCGTACCAACTCATGATCAAAGAGATTTCGAATATGCCAAAGAGCATAATTTAGAGATGATTGAGGTTATTGAAGGTGGTGACGTTTCTTCACAAGCTTTTGAAAAACAAGACTATTTAGGTAAGAATTGTAAACTTATTAATAGTGCAGAATTTACTGGTTTAACTGTTGAAGAAGCTAAAGAAAAAATAACTGATAAATTAGTAAAAATGGGTATTGCTAGAAAAGTAAATAACTATAAAATGCGTGATTGGATTTTCTCTAGACAACGTTTTTGGGGTGAACCAATTCCTATGATTTATTGTGAAAAATGTGGATGGGTACCTATGAATGAAGAAGACTTACCACTTTTATTACCTGATGTTGCTGAATATGAACCTACAGATTCGGGAGAAAGCCCTCTTGCTAAAATAACTGATTGGGTTAATACAACTTGTCCAAAATGTGGTTTAAAAGCTAAAAGAGAGACTGATACTATGCCAAACTGGGCTGGTTCAAGTTGGTATTTCTTAAGATATATGGATCCTCATAATACTAAAGAATTTGCTAGTATGGAAGCGATGAAATATTGGAATAGAGTAGATTGGTATAATGGAGGAATGGAACATACAGCAAGACACTTATTATATGCCAGATTTTGGGTTCAATTCTTATATAATATTGGCTTAGTTCCTAAAAAAGAAATGATTTGGACTAGAGTAAGTCATGGAATGGTTTTAGGTTCTAATAATGAAAAGATGAGTAAAAGTAAGGGTAACGTAATTAATCCTGATGATATTGTTAAAGAATATGGTGCAGATACTTTAAGAGTATATGAAATGTTTATGGGAGATTATACGCAAGATGCTCCATGGAATACAGATTCTTTAAAAGGTTGTAAACGTTTTATAGATAAAGTAATTAGATTAAAAGATAAAGTAAATGAAGATAAAAACTTATCTAAATCTTTAGAAACTTTAGAACATAAAACAATTAAAAAAGTAACTAATGATTTATTAAATATGGGATATAATACTTGTATTTCTTCTTTAATGATTTTAACAAATAGTTTGGAAAATGAAACAACTATTACTAAAGGAGATTATCATTTGTTGTTAACCCTTTTGAATCCATTTGCCCCTCATATAACAGAAGAATTAAATGAGCAAATTGGCTATGAACCAATAGTTAAAAGTGTTTGGCCTGAGTATGATGAGGCAAAAACTATTGACGAAGAAAAAGAAATTGGGGTTCAAGTTAATGGTAAATTACGAGCAACTATAAAAATTAATATTAATGATGAAGAAGAGTTAATTAAAGAAAAAGCTTTAAAAGAAGACAATGTAAAAAAACATATTGAAGGAAAAGAAATTATTAAAGTAATTGTTATAAAAGGAAGAATTGTTAATATAGTTATAAAATAATTCTTCTTTTTTATTGCTAAACAAAACTTGACATGGTAAAATAGTTATATAATAAAGAGGTGTGTCTAAAGTGGAAATACTAAATATTTTATATAATAATAACTTAATTGCAGTTTATTTAATAGGAGCAATTTTAGTAATAGTTTTAATTTTTATTATTATTTCTAGTATTAGTACTACTCCAAAAGAAACCAAAAATAAAATATTAGAAGATCCTACAGATAAGGATAATGATTTAGGAAATAATGAATTAATTGATATAAAAGATAATAAGATAAATGACATGGTTGATAATTTATATCAACAATCTATCAAAAATGATGATGTCATAAAATCAGAAGAAAATTCAGATATAAATTCTGTTTTACAAGAATTTGAAGTACCAAAAAGTGTTATAGAAGAAGTTGTAAAACCTGATTATTCAGAAAATGTTTTAGAAAAAACTGAAGAAACTCCTCATCCAGAAGTTGTCCCTATAAATGAAGAAAATCTAGATAATATGGAAACTCCTAAATTAAAAGAAGAAGTAAATAACACAGAAAATATTGATAGCATGTTAAAAAGATTATATGATTTAAGACAAGATGAAAAAGACGGAAGAAAAAATGCTTTAATAAATGAAATAATTGATTTAAAAAAACA
>CANQNA010000096.1 GCA_947625005.1 uncultured Bacilli bacterium | reverse complement strand
ATATGGGAAAAGAGATGAGTTTTCGAATCAATATAAGTGAAGGGAATGCAGCATGGAATGCAGCACAAGAAGGGACATTATTATATGCACTTAAGACAAATAATACAGTAAAGGTACCAGAAACAACACCAGGAGTAGAAGCAAGTAAAGAAGATGAAAAAGTATTATCAGCAACAGAAGATGATTATGGAACAAGTTACTATTATAGAGGAAGTGTAGAAAATAATTATGTAAACTATTCAGGAATGTGTTGGAGAATAGTGCGAGTACAAGGAGATGGAACAATAAAAATAGTGTTAGCAGATGAAAATGGAGAATGTAATGCAGAAACATATAATATAACTAATAACAAAAGTGCATTTATAAATGATGGAGAAGGATATGAGTATAAAAACACTTATAATCAGGGAGACGAAAGATTTTCAACAAGTGATATATTAAAAGAATTAAATACATGGAAGAGTTCTCATATATCTGATGAAAGTAAATTAGTAGAAGCAGAATGGTGTCAAGATATGAAAATAATCAATAAAGAATACTATGATGAAGACTACAATTACTATAAAGAAAAGCCTGAAGGGAAATCGTATCTATATTTAAGATATGGAACAATGGATAGAATCGGTAGTGGCAAACCAAGTTTAAAATGCAATTATGGTGAAAAAGGTCTAGATAATAGTAAAGTAGAAAAATATAAAGGGACAATAGCAACATTAACAGCAGATGAAATAGTCTATGCAGGTGCAAGTGACTACCAAGTAAGAAATACACATTATTTAAAGACAAATGCAGAAGAATTTTATTATTGGACAATGTCGCCTCTATATTTTGATGAGAATGATTCTGGAGTATGGATGTTTGGAGTTGATTCTAGTCATGGAAACTTGTCCAGTTTTTCTGTAACTAGTAGTTTCTTTAAAGTTCGTCCCTCAGTTGTTTTAAAGACTGATGTTACAATTATCCCTGGTGGAACAGGAGTACAAACAAATCCATACGTAATAAACTGATATTTATCAGTTTTTCTTTTGTTATAATAATGTAAATATTAATGGTTTATTTTTGACAAAACTTTATGTAAATTATACAATTAACTTAGGAAGTGTTTTAATGGAAAAAATTAGTATAGTTATTCCTTGTTATAATGAAGAAGAAGCTATTCCACTTTTTTATAAAGAAATAAAAAAAATTGAAAAGGAATTAAGTGATTATAAGTTTGAATATATTTTTGTAGAAGATGGTTCTAAGGATAAAACTTTGGAAGTTATAAAAGAATTACATGAAAATGATAAAAGTGTAAGATATATTTCTTTTTCACGAAATTTTGGAAAAGAATCAGCAATGTTAGCAGGACTAGAAGCATCTCTTGGAGATTATGTAACGGTTATGGATGTTGATTTACAAGATCCTCCTGAGTTATTACCCAAAATGCTTAAATTTATCAAAGAAGAAGGTTATGACTCTGTAGGAACTAGAAGAGTAACTCGTAAAGGAGAGCCTCCTATAAGAAGTTTTTTTGCTCGCTTATTTTATAAACTAATTAATAAAATGAGTAAAGTAGAAATGGTAGATGGAGCAAGAGATTATCGTTTAATGAAACGAAAAATGGTTGATGCAGTTATTTCTTTAAAAGAATATAATCGTTATTCTAAAGGTTTATTTAGTTTTGTAGGATTTAAAACAAAATGGTTAGAGTATGAAAATCAAGAAAGAGTAGCGGGAGAGACTAAATGGTCTTTTTGGAAATTATTTATTTATGCTCTTGAAGGAATTGTTGCATTTACTACAACACCGTTATCTATAGCAGCAATTGTAGGAGTAATATTTTGTTTAGTCGCTTTTTTCTTTACTGTTATAATATTTGTAAAAACATTAATATTTCATGATCCTGTTGCAGGATGGCCAAGTTTGGCGTGCATTATAACTTTTATAGGGGGAATTCAATTATTTTGTATGGGTATTATTGGACAATATTTAGCTAAAACTTATTTAGAAACTAAAAATAGGCCAATATATATTATTAATGAAACTGAAAAGATGAAGTAAGTCTTTTTTTTCTTGAAATTTTTTGGTATAATTTTATTGATAAAAGTTATGAAGAAAGGAAGTATTTTAATGGAATTAAAAGGAAGTAAAACAGAAAAAAATTTGATGGCAGCATTTGCTGGAGAAAGTCAAGCAAGAAATAAATATACTTATTTTGCTAGTAAAGCTAAAAAAGATGGTTATGAACAAATAGCTGCTATTTTTGAAGAGACTGCGGCAAATGAAAAAGAACATGCAAAATTATGGTTTAAAGAATTAAATGGAGGAGAAATTCCTTCTACAATAGAAAATTTAAAGGCTGCAGCTGATGGAGAAAACTATGAATGGACTGATATGTATAAAGAATTTGCTGAAACTGCAAAAGAAGAAGGATTTGATCGTTTAGCATACCTTTTTGAAGAAGTAGGAAAAATTGAAAAGGAACATGAGGAAAGATATTTAAAACTTCTTGAAAATGTAGAAAACGGTTTAGTCTTTTCTAAAGATGGAGATAAAATTTGGAAATGTAGAAATTGCGGACATATTGTTATTGGCTCATCTGCTCCAGAGGTTTGTCCAGTTTGCAACCATCCACAATCATATTTTGAAATTAAAGCAGAAAATTATTAATTTAAGGAGTAAAAGATTACTTCTTTTTTTTATGGTTTTAAATACAATTTATTAGGTGAAGTTATGGATTGTAAATTAAATATTCCTTATCCCGAGATAAAAGTAGAAAAACAAAATCTCTATTATGCTAATTTATTATTAGAAGATTATGCAGGAATGTTTGGAGAATTAAGTGCTATAACAGAGTATATTTATCAAAAAAATCAAAAATTTCAAGAAAATGAAAAGTTCTCTCAAACGATGTCAAATATTGCCATAGTAGAAATGAAACATTTAGATATATTAGGTAAGTTAATAAAACTTTTAGGATTAAATCCTAAGTTTAAATTTAAAAATAAAAATTGTTATGAGTTTTGGAATAGTAGTTTTTTAGATTATGATACTAATATAATTAATATGTTAAAAAATAATATATTAATGGAGCAAAGAGCAATAAATAATTATAGATTACGTATTAAAATGATTGATGATAAGTATATAAAAAAGATTTTAGAAAGAATTATTTTAGACGAAGAAGAACATATTAAGTGTTTTAATTATTTATTGAATCAAGAATATTTTAATTGTTAAGTATTTCTTTATAAGCTTCTAATAATTTTTCTTCTATACCTTTCTGACAATTTGCTGGAGAGGTACTTGGTAAGTAAGTAGCCGGTATATTTGTTTGGGCTAAACAATATTTATTATAAAGATTATAAGCTTTTTTTCCTGTTGTATAAATTTTAGTTATTTTACTTTTTTTAATTATAGGTAAAAGATTATTAGGAATTACATTTTTAATAGATGAATCACTTGAAGATTTTATTTCACAAACCTTTATAACATCAAAAAGAGCAATATTATGTTTTTTTAAAAATGTTATTTTATCTTCTATAGTAATTGGAGTTGTTTCATTATAAATTTGAGAGATAACCCACCAAAATCTATTTTTAGGATGAGCATAATAAAAACCTTCTTCTCGAGATTTTAAAGAAGGCATACTTCCTAAAATTAATATGCGAGAGTCACTAAAATAAATTGGTTTTAAAGTATGGGTTACTTTCATTTTATCACCAAAGTTAATATACTATTTTTTAAGTAGGAAAACAAGTAGAAAAAATTTCTAAAACATCTTGTCAATTTTAAATTGTCTTGTTATTATGAATTTGGTGAATATATGACAACAAGTGAACAAACAATTTTTATTAATATTGATGATTCAGGAAAATTAAGTTTAAAAGAACAAGTTTGTGGATATGGTGCAATTGTTTTTTTATCGAAAAAAGAAAAAGATAAATTTATTACTCAATATCGTTCTATTATTAAGAGTATTAGATGTAAGTATTGTAATTTAAACAAAGATACTTGTTGTTTTAAATGTCCTGAGGTAAAAAGTGTGAATATAAAAAATAGTGATAGAAGAAGAATTATAAATTATTTAAAAAAATATTATATTGGTGCAGTTACTATAAAAAATAAAAAAATTTATAAACGTATTATAGAAGACAAAGCTTCTAAGGGAAGATATTTAGACTATGTTTTAAAATTATTTATTAAAGGAATTATAGTAGATCAAATAAAAAAAGGGCAAATAGATGTTAAAAATAAACTTACATTAATTTTGAATATAGATGAGCAAAGTACTAAATCTAATGGTTATTATACTTTAAAAGCTGGGTTATTAGAAGAATTAGTTCATGGTATAATAAATTTTAATTATAATAATGTTTATAAACCTATTTTATCTAATTTAGATATTAGATTAACTTATCAAAAATCAGATAAAAGTTATGTAGTACAAGCTGCTGATATGATTGCTGGATTAGTTAGAAGAAAAGCTTTAGAAAGCAATAGTAATGTTTTATATGATTTTATTGATTATAAGTTATTTTTACCATGAAAAAAAGCACGTAATGTGCTTTTATCCAGTTAGGTAGACGTACTTACGAGTACGCTTAATTTTTCAATCTAATCCTAACTATCGACCAGACAGGATTATTTCCCCGGTATTTATTTTATAACATAACTAATAATTATTGTCAATAAAACTATTATTAGTTATGTGTTACTATTATAATCTTTATTAAAAAAAATATACTATTATTTTTAAAATAAATATATTAAAATTATACTAGGAGTTTAATATGAGTAAAAAAAAGCAAACAAAATTATTTATGACAATCATTTTAATAGTTATTATTTATTTTTGGGGGTATTTTGCCAATAACAAAGATTTTTTATGGTTTAAAAAAGAAGAAATAAAATCATATGCTTTTGGAGAAATTCCTGAGTATCGTGAAGATGAATATGTATATTTAAATAATAATATACCTTATTTTGAAGAAAGTGATAAATCATTGAAGTCATATGAAAAATATAGTAATTTGGATAGTTTAGGAAGATGTGGTTCAGCCATTGCTAATATTGGTGTTGATATTATGCCTACAGAAGAACGTGGAGAAATTGGTATGATTAAACCCAGTGGATGGCAAACAGTTAAATATGATATAGTTAATGGAAAATATTTATATAATCGTTGTCATTTAATCGCTTATCAACTTGCAGGAGAAAATGCCAACGAAAAGAATCTTATTACTTGTACTAGACAAACTAATACGGGTATTATGTTAGAAATGGAAAATAAAGTTGCAGAATATGTTAAAGAAACACATAATCATGTTTTATATCGAGTTACTCCTGTATTTGAAGGGACTAATTTACTTGCAAGTGGAATCGAAATGGAAGCAGAAAGTATAGAAGATAATGGTAAAGGTATAAAGTTTAATATTTATATTTATAATGTTCAAGATGGAATTAAGATTAATTATAAAAATGGAGAAAGTAATTTAATAAAAAATTAAAAGTTTATCTTTAGAAAAATGCATTAGTCAAGAAAAAGTAGACAAAAAAGAAAAAATAATGGGGGGATTAAGGAATTAATCCTCTTTGTTATAATAAAAATGTTTAAATTGAGCAGGAGTAAGATAATTTAAAGCAGC
>CANQNA010000095.1 GCA_947625005.1 uncultured Bacilli bacterium | reverse complement strand
TCCTATTTTTATTTTATATTTTTATTATAATTCTTTTTACTTAAAAATATAAGATGACGTGCGTCATCCTATTTTTTTATCTTTTTCTTAAATAATTATTATTTTGTTTATCACTTTAATTTAAATTATTTAAAATTGTTCGTATTTCCTCTTCGTCTTTATAACCTATAAATTTATTTTTAAGTTCACCATCTTTATAAATCAAAACAGTAGGAACTGACATAATACCATTTTTTTGAGCTAATTCAGTATGAATATCTGTATCAATTTTAATAACATCTTCTTCTAGTCTTTCTAATACTGGACCTAACATTTTACAAGGACCACACCATTCGGCATAAAAATCAACTAAAACTGTTCCCTTTTTTATCAAATCTTCTAAATTTTCTCTATCTTCTAAATGTTTAATCATTATAACCATCCTTATATTTCTCAATAACACTTTGAGCATTATTCATTTTTAATTTTCCATTTTCTATTAATTTATTAGCAGATTCATAAGTCAACACTTCATATTTCATTAAAACATCTAAACTATCTAAATTTGCTTGTTCTTTATCTGTATTATTCATACATATATCATAAATTTCATCAACTATTTTAACTGTTTTGTTAACTGTATTACTAACACCTGGTGTTTGATATATTATAATATTACTTAATTTACTTTCTGTAATATAAGTAGAAGGTTTGTTAAAAGTAATAATTACAAAAAGCACTAAAAATAAAACTAAATATCCTTGAATAAATCCTACAAAAGCACCTATTATTTTACTAGGTAACCCCAATAAAATTATTTTATTCATAATGGCATCAAATATACCCGTTATTCGCAAAAGAAGTTTTAATAATAACAATAAAATAAAGAAAGTTAAAATAAAACTTATTCCTTCATAAATTAAAATGTTTATTACAGTAATATTTTCAAAAATGCCTTTTAATGATAAAAATGGTAAATGTTCATATAAAAATATAGAAATTGGTGTTTTTAAATAAAATGCTAAAATAAAGGCTATAATAGTTCCTATTAGAGAAACTATACTACTAATCGCTCCTTTTCTAAATCCATTGTACATACTTAATGCTAACAATACAATAATAACAATATCAACTATATTCATATTTTCACCTCTAGTATAATTATATTATAAAAATATTCAAAAATAAAGATAATTATGTTAAAATAAGGCAAGGAGGAAACTATGGTTATTGTATATAAAATTAGTCCTAATTTAAAAAATAAAATTATTGATTATTATAAAGATTTACAAAGATCTACTAAACCACCATATTCTATTTTCCAAGCAGAAGAAGCAGAAACTATAATTACTTTATATGAATCAGGAAAAATAATGTTTCAAGGAAAAAATGCTGATATTGATGCTAATATGTGGTTTGATTTAGAATATCATTTTAATAAAAGAGATGTTAGAAGAGAATTAGCTTTAAAAGAATTAGAAAAACAAAGAAAAAATGATGACGTTACTAATGAAAAATATAAAAATATTTCAACTATTGGTTCTGATGAAGTAGGAACTGGAGATTATTTTGGACCAATTATTGTAACAGCTTCTTATGTAGATATTAAAAATAAAATGTGGTTAAATGAATTAGGAGTTAAAGATTCAAAAAAAATTACAGATGAAAAAATAAAAGAAATTGCTCCACAAATTATTAAAAAAATTCCTCATTGCACTTTTATTCTCACTGCAGAAGAATATAATAAACGTCAAATATTTAATATGAATAAAGTAAAAGCAATTCTTCATAATAAAGTTTTAACAAAACTAGTTAAAAATGATTATCAATATGAAGCGATTGTTATAGATGAATTTGTTTATGAAAAAAAATATTACGAACATCTTGCTGATATTCCTGAAAAAGTAAAAAATATTTCTTTTACAACTCATGCAGAAAATAAATGTCTAAGTGTTGCTGTTTCTTCTATTATTAGTCGTTATAGATTTCTTTTAGAAATGGATAAATTAAGTGAAGAATATAATTGTTCTATTCCTAAAGGTGCTGGATTTAATGTTGATGATGTTGGAGTAGAATTAGCAAAAAAATATGGCTTGGAAGTTTTAAATAAGATTGCCAAAATCAATTTTAAAAACACTCAAAAAATCAAACAAAAAATCGGATAACCGATTTTTTTTATTATCTACTATTCCAGTATTTTCCTTTATTTGGTAAACCTAATATATCCTTTGGATTCAATAATTTAGTTAAGTAAGTACTATAAGAACTATATGATCCAGGTCCACTTCCACCATACCAACCATTAGCAATTCCAAAGTGTAAATGTGCCCCTGTAGAACAATGATCATAACTTCTAGTTCCTGCTCCTCCACCAACTAAACCTACTACTGTATTAGAAGTAACTTGTTGTCCTACAGAAACCTTAATTTGTAATAAATGAGTATACTGACTAGTATATTTTTTACCATTTATAGTATGATAAATATAAACAGAATTTCCACCACAAGATGATTTTCTAATAATTTTACCTACCATACCATTAGCTGTAGCATAAACATTAGTTCCTTCTTTATTACCACCTATATCCACTGCTCCATGGAAAGAATAAGTTCCTTTTATAGGATCTGTTCGATATCCAAAATAACTAGTTATAGTTCCATGAACTAAAGGCTTCATAAATCCTGTATCACCTTTTACACTAACACAAGAATCTAAATCTTGTTCTTCTCCACAACCTAAATTAACATAATAATTTATTAATTCTTGAGTTGAAGATATTTCATCATTAATATCCATAGTAATTTCTGTATATTCTTCTAACTTAGAACCTAAACTATCAATTTGATTAGATAAACTACTAATCTGATGTTCTAATTCAACTTCTCTATTAGCTAAATCAATTTGTAATTGATTGTTTTTTTCAATTTTTTCTTCCCAAGAATTAATTTGTTCTTCGTTATAATTTAAAATCTGTTCTACTATAGCATAACGATAAACTAAATCAGCATAACTTTTAGCATCAAAAACATATTCTAAATAGGCATTTTCTCCACTTGCTTTTTGATACGAATTTACTAAATTTTTAATACTATCTTCCGTATCAGCAATCTCAACATTTAATTCTTCTATTTCTTTTTTTGCTTCTTCTACTTTATTTTGATTATTAGTTATTTCTGTTTGGGCATTATATATGGAATTTTTATTACTATTAATTTGACCTTGAGTTTGTTGTTTACTTGCTTCATTATTTGCTTTCTTTTGTTTTAAAGCAGCTAACTCTCCTCTTAATTCTTTTAAAGTATTTGCTTTAGTAGCAGCACTTATATTAAAAGGAATAAATAAAGTTAATATTAATAAGAAATACACTAATTTTTTCATATTGTTAAATACTTCCTTACTGCTTTATAACTTCCTACCATACCTACAATAGAACCTACAACTAATAACACTAATGAAGTTGTAAATACTATTTCTGTTGGAGAAGCCAACGTAACAAGATCAAAATTCATTATTTTTCCTCCTGTTCTTTCAAACAAATAAGTATAACCAAATATAGTAGCTAGAATTGGTAAAACAGAACCTAGGAATCCTAATATAAATCCTTCAATCAAAAATGGTAATTTTATTACTGAATTACTTGTACCTACAAGTCTCATAATATCTATTTCAGTTTTTCGACTAAATATAGTTAGTTTAATAGTATTACTAATTAAGAAAGCTGTTACTATAATTAAACCTATTACTATACCAATACAAATTTTTTCAATTACATCAAAGACATTGACTAATTTATTAACCATAGATTCTCCATACTTAACTAAGTCAACATTATCAATATTTTTTATAGCCGCTGCTGTTTCATTAATTTTTCTAATATTCTTAACGGTTACAACATAAGTAGACTGTAAAGGATTCTCTCCTTCATCCCAACTAGACATAATAGTATTTAATGTCTCGTTTTCTTGTTGCATAGATAATTTAATTTCATCCTTACTACTAAAAGTTATTTCATCTATATTAGATATAGCCTCTAAATCGCTTTTCATAGCTTGTTCTTCTTCTCCTGTTGCTCCTTTTTTAATAAATACTACAATTGTTAAATCATTTTCAATATCTGTAGTAATCTTATCAACATTGTAAGAAACTAAAATACTAACAGAAACTAACAAAAGTGTAATAATTGTACAAGAAATAGAAGCTAAACTTAAACTAAAATTACGAAAAACACTTTTAAAAGAATCTCTGATTCCTCTTTTTAATAATCTAAATAGTTTCATCTATATAGCCCCCTTTCTCTTTATCTTTTGTGATAACACCGTCTTTAATATTAACAACTCTTTTTTTCATTCGATTAACTATTTCCTTATCATGAGTAGCCATTACTACTGTAGTTCCTTTTTTATTTATTTCATCAATCACTTTCATAATTTCTTTACTAGTATCCGGATCCAAATTTCCTGTAGGCTCATCACAAACTAAAAGTACCGGTTCATTAACTATTGCTCGAGCAATACATACTCTTTGTTGTTCTCCTCCTGATAATTCATGAGGAAAACTTCTTGTTTTTTCCTTTAAACCTACTATTTCTAAAGCTTTAATAACCTTAGGACGAATTTCTTTTTCTTTCATCCCAAAAGATTCTAAAGGGTATGCTACATTTTCATAAGCAGTAAGTTTTGGTAATAATTTAAAATCTTGAAAAACTATTCCAATTTTTCTTCTTAATTTATAAACTTTACTGTTTCTTAACTTCGAAACATTAATTCCTCCAACAAAAACTTCTCCTTTTGTTGTTTTTTCTTCTCTATAAAGTAATTTGGCTAACGTAGATTTACCACTAGCTGTATGCCCTATTAAAAATACAAATTCACCTTTTTTTATATTTAAAGAAACATCAGCAAGGGCAGTAACACCATTTTTATAAACTTTATAAACATTATGTAATTCAATAAACTCCATATCTTTACCACCTTATGTTAAAATTATAACATAATTACAAGGTAATTGATATGGAAATATTTAACATTTTACAAAATAAGGCTTTTATTTTTTTTTGAATCACTAATTTCTAATAAAAAAGCCCTTAATTATATAAATCCAACAATAACTATTTTAATAAAAAACAACAATAAACATTATTGCTTATTGTTGTAATTTATTTAATAAATCTATTTTAAACATATCTTTAGAAGCATTTGCCTTACTAATCATTACCCCTTTATAAGTTGTTAATTCAGCCATATGTCCTTCAAGCAATATTTCTGTAGGTGTTATAGTATCCAGCATAATTACTTCATCTTTTTTATAAACAATATATTTTAAGGTTACATCCCCATGAACTTGTTGAAACATTTTATCACTAGGTAATTTTAATTCATAAGTTTCTGTATTTTCTAAAGCATTTTTACTTATTAATTTTCCTACAAATTTACCATTTCTTAAGGCAGGATAATACTCAAAATTAAGCTTTTTATAAGCTAACATATTATATTTTTTTAATGCTCTTTCTAATTTCTTAAACTCATTTTCATTAATGTAATCTAAAATAAAACCTTTCATAAATAATACCCCCTTATTCCCAATTACACTAATATAATAGCATAAATTAGGATATTTGTCAAGCTAATGTCTATCATACGCTTTTTAATGGACTTTAATTATAACAAATATTACTATTAAATGCAAGTATTTTTTTTATTTA
>CANQNA010000094.1 GCA_947625005.1 uncultured Bacilli bacterium | reverse complement strand
TTTTACACATTTTTTCTATTTAAAATCTATTTGCATATAATTAATTAGTATGTTATAATACATTTCGAGCGAAAGCTCCTTGCTTACAAATGTAAGCCGAAATAGACCATAAGGAGGTGTTTTATGAACAAATATGAAATTATGTTCATTGTAAAAACTACAATTGAAGAAGAAGCAGTTAAGAAAACTATAGCTGATTTAAAATCAATTATTACTGATTTAAAAGGTGAAATAATTGAAGAGAAAGATATGGGACAAAAAAAACTTGCTTATCCTATCAATAAAGAAGTAAATGGATTTTATTATGTAATTGTGGTTAATGCTAATGGAGAAATCGTAAGTGAATTTGATCGAAAAGCAAAAATTAATGACAATGTAATTAGACATTTAATTATCAAATTAGATGAGGAGTAATATATGAATAATGTTGTATTAGTAGGAAGACTTACTAGAGATCCTGAATTACGTACTACTCCAAACGGAATTGCTACAACTCAAATAACAGTTGCAATGAATCGTCCAGTTGCTAATGCTAATGGAGAAAGAGTTGCGGATTTTATTAATGTTGTTGTTTGGAGAAGACAAGCAGAAAATGTTGCTAAATATTGTACAAAAGGTTCTTTAGTTGGTATAAATGGAAGAATTCAATCTAGAAGTTATGAAGCAAATGATGGAACAAGAAGATATGTAACAGAAGTTATTGCAGATAATGTTACATTTTTAGGAAGTAAACAAGGTGGAGCATCTAACTCTTTTGAAGACAATCATTTTGGTGGAGATGCTATGCCTGACTATAGTACTGGAGACGTTTTTACTGAAGCACAAACATCTGATGTTACAGAAGATCCATTTAAAGATTTTGGTTCAGAAGTTGTGTTAAGTGATGACGATCTACCATTTTAAGGAGGAATAAAAATGGCTGAATTTTATCGTAAAAAGAAAAGAATATGTCAAATGTGCGCTGGAAAAAGCGTTGATTATAAAGATGTTATGATTATAAATAAATATATTAATGAAAAAGGAAAAATAATGCCAAGACGTATGACTGGTGCTTGTGCAAAACATCAAAGACATATTGCTAATCAAATTAAAAGAGCAAGATTTATGGCTTTAATACCATTTGTTAAATAGATGCACTAGTTGTATCTTTTTTTTAATAATGGTATAATAATTGCATATATCGAGGTGAAATAAATGAAAGTAATTTTACTAAAAGATGTAAAAAAACAAGGAAAAAAAGACGATATAATTGAAGTAAGTGATGGTTATGCTAATAATTTTTTAATAAAAAATAATTTAGCTGTTCAATATACTTCAGGAAGTAAAAATATTTTAGATAAACAAAAAGCAGAAAGATTACAAAATGAAGAAAATTTAATTAAAAAATTAAATGAAATGAAAACCAAAATTGAAAAAGAAAAAATAGTATTTAAAACAAAAAGTGGAAAAGACGGAAAAATATTTGGAACAATTTCCACAAAACAAATTGCTGATGCACTAAAAGAAAAAGGTTATGATATAGATAAAAAAACCATTAAAATTGATCATACTATTGATACATTAGGTACTCATATAGTTGAAATTGATTCTCATAAAAAAGTAAAAATTAAATTGAATATAGTAGTAGAATAGAGGTGTTTATATGGCAGAAAGAAAGCTTCCTCAAAATTTAGAAGCAGAAATGGCTGTTTTAGGTTCATGTTTTTTAAGTACAAATGCATTAGAAAAAGTTTGTGATGAATTAACAGCAGATATGTTTTTTCTTGATGCCAATAAACATATTTTTAATGCAATATATGAATTACATAAAAATAAAATTCCTCTTGACTCAACAATGGTAAAAAATGAATTAGAAAAAAAGATTTCCTTAAATAGTATTGGAGGAATTGAATATTTAAGTGAGGTTATTGACTCTGTTATAACTGCTGCAAACACAGAATATTATATTGAAATAATCAGAGAAAAGGCCTTAAGAAGAAAATTAATAGAAGTGTCAACTCAAATAACGACTTTAGCTTTTGATGAAGAAGAAGCTACTAATGATGTAATAGATGATGCAGAAAAAAAGATTTTTAGTGTTACTAAAGCACGTAAAGCTGGAGAGTTAAAAACTATTGGAGAAGTAATACGTAATACTCAAGAAAGAATAGAAGCTTTAGCCAAAGATAAACAAGTAATAACTGGAATATCTACGGGATTCTATGATTTAGATAGATTAACAAGCGGTCTTCATGAAGGAGAACTTATCATTATTGCTGCTCGTCCTGCTGTTGGAAAAACGGCTTTTGGATTAAACATAGCAATAAATGCTGCAATGAGTAGCAAAAAAAATGTCGCAATATTTAATATGGAAATGAGTGCAGAGCAATTAGCAATTCGTATGATTGCCGCAACAGGAAGAATAGATCAAAATAAATTAAAAACAGGAAGATTAGAACATAATGATTGGAAAAAATTTAATGAAGCAATAAGTGAATTAGGAGAAACTAATATTTTTATTGAAGATATTTTAGGTATAACAGTTTCTGAAATTCGTGCTAAATGTCGAAGACTTGCTAGTCAACAAAACGGTTTAGGATTAGTATTAATTGATTATCTTCAATTAATTCAAGGTGGATCTAAATATGCAGGTAATAGACAACAAGAAGTTTCAGAAATTTCTCGTAATTTAAAAGCAATGGCTATGGAACTAAGTGTTCCTGTAATCGCTCTTGCTCAATTATCAAGAAATGTAGAAACACGTGAAAATAAAAAACCAATGATGTCCGATTTAAGAGAATCAGGCTCAATAGAACAAGATGCTGATATTGTTTCATTTCTATATCGTGAAGACTATTATAAAGATGCATCAGAACGTTCAAGCAGTTGTGTAACTGAATTATTAGTAGAAAAACATCGTAATGGTAATACAGCTTCTCTTAAATTTTTATTTGAAAAACCTATGGGTAAATTTAGCAATTATATTGAAAAAACAGAAGAAAATTAGGGTGATTTTATGAATATTAAAGAAAAAGCGATAGCAATTACTGTCACATTATTTGTAAGTATCTTTGTCTTTTTTGCTGGTTCTTATCAAAAAGTAGAAAGTGCTCCTGTAGTTTTATATCAAGTTTATTTAAATAGTCAAAAAATAGGACTTATTAAAAATAAGGAAGAATTTTTAAACTTAATTGATAATGAACAATCTGAAATAAAAGAAAAATATGGAGTTGATAAAGTTTATCCTCCAAATGGTTTGGAAATAAAAAAAGTTTATACTTATAATGAAAAAATTGATTCTGTAGATAATGTTTATAATAAAATAAAAAATGTTGAACCGTTCACTATAAATGGTTATAAAATAACAATAAATTATAAAGAATCAACTTCTCAAGAAGAAAATGAATCAGAAATAGAAAAAATAAAAAAAGAACCTAAAATTATTTATGTTTTAAAAAAAGAAATTTTTGAAGATGCTATGTTAAATACAATTGCTTCATTTATTGGAGAAGAAACTTTAGAAAAATATAAAAATAATACTCAATTAGAAATTACTGAGACAGGAACGACTATTGAAAATATTTATTGGGATGAAGATATTTCTATTAAACAAAGTCATCTATCTACAGAAGAATTTATATTTTCTAATGTAGAAGATTTAAGCAAATATTTATTATTTGGTACATTAGAACCTCAACAAACTTATACTGTTCAAGCTGGTGACGATATTGCCCAAGTTGCTTTTAATAATAATCTTAATACAGAAGAGTTTTTAATTGCCAATCCAACTTTTACTAGTGCCAATGTTTTATTAACTGCAGGGCAACAAGTTAATATTGGCCTAATTAATCCTCTTGTTACTATTGTTCATGAAGCAGAAGTTATAGAAGATGTTTCTGAACCCTTTAAAACTGTTTATGAAGATGATAATACTAAATATAAAGGAGAAGAAACTACTATTCAAGAAGGTAGTAACGGTTTAACTAGAGTAACTGAAAAAATTCAATATAAAAATGGTGAAGTCCAATCTCTTTATATAACAAATAAATCAGAAATTACTCCTAGTGTAGATAAAATTATTTCAAGAGGGACAAAAAAATATAACACATATAATCCAAATAACTATACTTATAGTAATGAAACAGGAAATGCTAATTGGTCATGGCCAACTGTAACTCCATATATTATTACTAGTCCATTTGAATATCGTTGGGGAAGACTTCATGCTGGTATAGATATTTCTGGTTGTGGACATGGTTCACCAATATATGCTGTACAAAGTGGTAAGGTTTACAAAGTTGAAACAAACAGATATAAAAATTCCGGACTTGCAGTTTATATAGATCATGGCAATGGTTATTATACAATCTATATGCATTTATCAAAAATTATGGTTTCAGAAGGTCAAACTGTTTCTCGACAACAACAAGTAGGGCAAATGGGATGTACAGGAGATTGTACAGGGACACATCTTCATTTAGGAGTATATATGGGAATACCTTATCAAGGAGGAACACCTGTTAACCCATGTAAGTCAATATTCTCATGTTAGTTTCTGTTTTAGCCAGTGGCTCAGAAGGTAACTCTACTTTAATAAAATTTAATAATCATGCTATTTTAATAGATATTGGAATGAATTTAAAGTATATTACAGAAAAATTAGCCGAACATAATACTTTACCAGAAGAAATTGATTATATTTTTGTGAGTCACGTGCATAAAGACCATATTTCTGCCCTTAAAACATTTATTAATAAATATGATCCTATTATTTGCTTAGGTGAAAAAATGTTTTTAGAGTTAGATTACTTAGAAGATTATAAAAAAATAAATATTATCTTTGATGAAATAGATATAGATGATATGCATATTGATATATTAAAAACGAGTCATGACACAACAGACTCCAGAGGCTTTATTTTTACTCATCATAATTCATCTTTAGTATATATTACAGATACTGGATATATTAATGCTAGATATTTTGAAAAATTAAGAAATAAAAATTTATATATTTGGGAAAGTAATCATGATGTCGAAATGTTACTTCATGGAAAATATCCTAAATGGTTGCAAAATAGAATATTATCGGATAAAGGGCACTTATCTAATCAAGCTAGTTCCTTTTATCTTTCTAAACTTATTGGACCGAATACTAAAAAAGTTATTCTTGCCCATTTAAGTCATGAAAATAATACTCCTGATTTAGCAATTGCTACTTTAAAGAAAACTCTAAAAGAAAATAATATTGATTTTAGTAATATAACCTATGCTCATCAAAGGGAAACTACAGAAGAGGTAGAAATATGATAAAATTAATTTGTATTGGTTCTTTAAAAGAAACTTATTTAAAAGAATTAGTTAATGACTATAAAACTAGAATTAATAAATATCATAAATTAGAAATTATAGAATTAAATGATTCTACTATAGAAAAAGAAGCTTTATTAATAAATAAGCATATTAATCCTAAAGATTTTATTGTAACACTAGAAATTGAAGGCAAGGCGTTAACATCAATTGATTTTGCTAATAATATTAATAAATGGTTAATGCAATATGCTAATATTACTTTTATTATAGGAGGCAGTGAAGGGTTAAGTGAGGTAATAAAAAAACAAGCAAATTATAAATTATCTTTTAGTAATTTAACTTTCCCTCATGGACTATTTAGAGGAATTTTATTAGAACAAATTTATAGATCATTTAAAATACTAAATAATGAAAGGTACCATAAATAGTA
>CANQNA010000093.1 GCA_947625005.1 uncultured Bacilli bacterium | reverse complement strand
CCATAACTAAATTTAGTAGTAATACTTCTTATAGGACTTTTTAAATTTCTTGCTCCTTTACAAAGAACTCCTTTCAATCCTTCTTTAGTTAATAAATTAATAACTTTTGAAGAATTACTATAAGGAGTTTCACTAATTACAAAACCTTCTACTTCTTTCAAATTAATCACTTCTTTTTATATTGTAAATAATATTCTATTTTCCCTGTACGTTTAAATAATTCCCATAATTCTTTTTTTGTTTTTTCCATAACCATTACCTTTCTTAATTTAATAATGGTTATTATTTTTTATTTTTATTCATCAGTTATACCAAATTCTTTTAAATATTTTTCTTTATCTCGCCAATTTTTAATAGTTTTAACAAATAACTCTAAATATACTTGTTTACCAACTAATGCTTCTATATCTTTTCTACTTTCTATTCCTATTTGTTTTAACATACTACCATTTTTTCCAATAATAATTCTTTTTAGAGAATCTCTTGTCACAATTATATCAACATTTATATTAATTATATTATCATGTTCTTCAAATAAGGTAGTAAGACAAGTAATATGATGAGGGACTTCTTCTTTAGTTTTATTTAAAATTTTTTCTCTAACATACTCACTAACCATAAAACGAGTAGAAGCATTAGTTATAGTTTCATCATCATAATATTTTATATCATCAGTTAAATATTTTTTTATTACTGTTATTAAACGATTAATATTATCATTTTTTAAGGCACTAATGGGTACTATTTCCGCAAAATTATATAAATCTTTATAATTATTAATAGCATTCATTATTCCTTCATCATCTAATTTATCTATTTTATTTAATACTAAAATTACAGGAGTAGTAATATGTTTTAAAGTTTCAATGATAAATAAATCTCCTTTACCAAGTCCACTTTTAGTATCAACTAAAAATAATATTACATCATTATCATTTAAAGATTCATAAGATTGTTTATTTAAAAGCTTTCCTAATTTGTCTATTGGTTTATGAATACCTGGAGTATCTACAAATACTATTTGAGCATCTTCATCATTATAAACTCCTTGAATTGTATTTCTAGTTGTTCCTGCAACATCACTTACTATAGCAATATGTCCTTTTATAAGAGAATTTAATAAAGTAGATTTACCTGTATTAGGTCTTCCTATAATTGCTACAAAACCACTTTTCATATATTACCTCCTAATAAATATTATTAAATAAATTACCCACTTTCAATACTCTTCTTTCTCCATCTTGAGTTAATAAAAATACTCGATCACTAGGATCTAAAAATTCAATAATTATGTCCCTATTTAAATATTTTAAATCTCTAATATTATTAGTATTAACCATTAAATATAAAGATTCAAAATCGCCTTTTTTATAACCAGCAGTCACAGCTCGAGCGATAGCAATTTGTTCAGCATATATCCCATCACGAAATACAGAGTTTTTAACACTTACTCCTTTAAAAGTTGTTCCATCATTCATTTTAATAATACAAGCAAATTTTACTTGATCATAAGGAGTATAAGCGTTTTTCATTAAATCATTTAATTCTTTATACATTTGAACCCTCCATTTTAAAAGCATAAGGACATAAATCTTTTATAGTATATTCTTTTTCTTCTCCCTTTAAATTCATTAAAATAATTTTTGTATCTTGAAAAAATTCTACAAAATTCTGACGGCAAAGAAAACAAGGAGCGATAAATTCTCCAGAATCATCCATGATATAAATACTTTCAAAATCGCCTTTTTTATAACCTTCACTAATAGCAGTTCCAATTGCCACTTGTTCAGCACATAAACCAGATTTAAATGACGGATTTTCTACATTTACACCCTTAAACATTACTCCATCTTTCATTCTTACAACAGCTGCTACTTTCCTTCCACTAATTGGGGAATAAGAATTTTTTAATAATTCTTCTAACACACTTACCATAACCATTCTCCTAATTCTTGATATTTAATTCATTTAATATTTTATCTTGAAGGCCAAACATCACTTTTTCATCTTCTTTTTGCATATGATCATAACCAAGTAAATGTAAAATGCCATGAACTACTAAAAAACTTAATTCTCTTTTTTCACTATGTCCATATTCTTTTGCCTGTTCTTGCATCTTAGGAATAGATATATAAATATCTCCTAATACATTTACTTCGCTTTCTATGGTTTTATTATCATTAAAGGCAAAAGACAAAACATCGGTTGTTCTATCAATTCCACGATAAAGTTTATTTAATCTTTGCATTTCTGTATCATCAATAAAGACAATATTTAATAAACTATTACTATTTGCCTCATTATCTAAAGTATAACTTATTACTTTTTCTAAATAATCATAATCCTTATAACCAAAATTATCTATTACTTCAAACATTCTACCTCCATAAAACTCTATATATAAAATAACAAACAAATATAAAAATAATAATTGATAGTATATCTGCAATCCAATTTTTTTTAAATTTATCTGGCAATTTATCAATAAACTTTCTTTCATATTTGTAAAGAATAAATCCTAAAAAACCACCTACAATATTTAATAAAATATCATCAATATCAAAACTTCTATCAATATTCATTTGAATAATTTCTGTAGAAATACTTGTAATAAAAGTTAAAATAAGGGCAATATACCACTTTGAATTTTTTAAATAGTTACAAACAAAATATCCAAAAGGTACAAATAGAATAATGTTGCCTATAACATTTTTATAAAATAAAGTACTATCTATTCTATAACGCATTATTTCTTTAAAAGGAATAAAATTATTACTATAGCTTTCAAAATCAGTTGTTGTTACAAGTTGAAATAATAACAATAAGTAAATGATAAATGTTAAGTTAAATAATTCTCTATGTAAAACTATTTTTTTCTTATTTATAATAATATCCACTATTCTAATTGTACAGATTACTATTATAAATAATAAAACCATTGGCCATAAATTTTTAATGTAATTTAAGACATCATCCGGTAACATTATCCTCACCTTCTACCTCATAATTTACACTCACTCCAATATTTTCTAATGCTTCTACAAATACTTCTACTTCTATTTTACTATTAATTACTGATTTTTTCAAAACTTTTTTTTCAATTACTTCTCCATCTTTTCCTAATTTAATTTTCATTTTTTCATCAATCTCTTTTAAAGCTTTATCTAAAGCTTCTTTTTCACTATATTTGCTTAATTTATTTTGATATTCTAATTCTTCAATATATTTAATTCTAAAATTTCTAATTTCTAGTTTTTTTAAATCTACTTCTTCATATAAACCATATTTATCTTTAAATAATTTTTTATTATTTATAATAAAATTATATCTTTTATTTCCTGTATATTCTTTTTCTAAATGATTTAGAGGAATAGTCAAATTAACAGTATACCACACCTCAGCATATACTTCCCCCTTAGCACAAGTATTATTTTTAACCTCATCATTTAGTTTAATTTCTCCACTAATTAAAATATCATCTTTTTTAACATAATCATTAACAGCAGGTAAAATTTCTCCTGATTCACTTATTATTTTTTTTACAATTCCACTCTTTCGAGCAATGATATGGCAATAATTTGAACTTTTTTCTTCCTTAGTTATAATTCTTTCTTCTACTCTAACAACATACTTCATACCTTTTCTTGTTATACTCATCCATTCTATTTTATCAGGATTGTTTTCTACTATTTTATTTTTTATACTTTCTAATTTATTAAAATCTTTTTTATAAGTAAAAGGTTTTATTCCAGTTTTTTTTAATTCATCAGTAACTAATTCAATTATTTCTTGATTAGAATGAATTACTTCAACCTTAATAATTACTCCTTCTATAAAATACATTAAAAGAAAACAACAAATAATAGAGAGAAGAATAATTCTATTTCTTTTTAAAAATAAAAGCAAAGAATCAATTCCTAAATACTTATATTTGCTAATTTTACAAAAATAATTAATTTTTTTTATTTTATCATAATCATCTTTATTTATTTTAACTAAAATAGTTTCTTGATCTAAATAAACTATATTATGTAATGTTAATTTTAAATTAACACATTTACTAATAAATTTAGAAATATTACCTTTTACTTTGATAATTATATCTTTATTATTCATATATCCTCTCCATTTTATAAATATTACCACTTATTAGTAATTCTTTTGTTTCCATTCTTTTAACTCGTAAGTTATCTCCTGTTACATTAAATAAAAAGGAATCAAATCGTAAAGAAATAAAAGTATCAGAAAATTTCACTATATCTTTATATTTATAAAAATATATATAATCACGGTATATACTAATAAAATAATTTTCATCTTTTAAATAATATTTTATTGTATCTAGCATAAATACCACCATTTAATTTTATGTGTTTTTTCTGCTTTTAGTATTATTAAAAAAATAAGATGACACTTGCCATCCTATTTTTTAATTTTTTTATTTGTTATTTTATTCTTAAAAACTACTAAAACTATTTAATTATAATATAGGGATCTGTTAAAGTTCCTGTTCCACCTAAATACTCTGTAGTTTCACTTAAGAAAACAACAGGTCTAATACTTCTCACTTCAGCAGGATTCACAGTTGCTAATACGCCATTACTTAAACCATAAACACCATTTCCATTTGAAGTCATTGTATATTCATTATAATTATTTTTTAACCAACTACAATTTTCAATATCAGTTTGATTCATTAAAAATACATTAGTTTCTTGATTATTTATAATAACTTTTTCCGCTAATTTTTGAGATTTTTCATTTAAACTATCTAAATAAGTTGTATTTAAATAATTTTTTAAAGTTGAATCTAAATAAACATTTTTTCCATTAGTATCAAAAGCCATATCTGAAATAGGAGTATCTTTAATTATTTTAATTCGGCTACCAATACTTTCCCCATTATTTAATTTATTGAAAACACCTATTATTCTCCAAGTTTCTCCATTAAAACTTATA
Organism: uncultured Bacilli bacterium; assembly: GCA_947625005.1. The sequence continues at coordinate 780 of CANQNA010000093.1, read as the reverse complement.
TAATTATCAGTATTAGAATACCAAGTATTAATATCTTTTTGGTTAACTTTAGCATTATCCGTTAAATAATAAGCTAAATAAGTTTCATTGGCACTAATACCATTAACATTTACCTCTAAATGCATCTCTTTTTCTTGCGCATTATTTGGAATATTTTCATCAGTTATCCAAACTCTTAAATAATATATAGTTTGTTCTCCTGCTTTTAAATTACTTTGATAAATTATATTATCTGCTTCTACAGTAGATAAATCTCTAATAATTGTACAATTGCTCATATTATTTATACATAATTGATATCTAATATATTTATGACTCAATAAATTGTTCGCACTAAATTCTGGAATATCATTTAATAAAACATCATATTTCATTGGTAATGTTCCAGTATTAGTAATAGTAAATGAATAGATATTATTCGTTTGTTTTAAAGCTAAATCATTACTCATAGGAACTAAAGAAGTATTGCTAATAGTATTAGCATCCTCTCCAGTTTTATCATTAAATACTACTACTAAATCTCCTGAAGTATAAACATTCTGTTGTGCAGTTGTATCTACATCCATGAAAAGAGCATAACTACTTCCCATAATCACTACTACTAATAAAAATACTGTTGTCACCATTATAGTTAGTTGTCTTGTTACAATATGACGAACTTTTCTATTTCCGCTTTCACTTTTCATTAATATCAATCCTATCTCTATATTAAATGATACTATATTTTAAAAGTTTTGGCAATAAAATTTCTTATAAATTTCAGAAACTTGAAAAATTCAT
>CANQNA010000092.1 GCA_947625005.1 uncultured Bacilli bacterium | reverse complement strand
TATTGATTTAAAACATTATTAGTATCCTCAAAAGATGTATCTTTGCCAACAGTTAAAGTATTATTAGTAAGATCAAATGTTGGTCTTTTATAATAAGTATTGACTAAATTATTTATTTCAGTCATTTCATTTGTGAATTTGGTAACTTCGTTACCATGAATTCTATCAGTAAAGAAAATATTAAATCCTCGAGGTACTGTTTTCCAAATCATAAATTGCGTAATTGCATACCAAATATTATCGGTATGATTGTAACTAGAATCAGAATATCCATAACCATAATACGCCAGTAAAGAAACTCTTTCCCAATCTGCGGCATTCATATTTGCGGCTAAAGCATAATCATTATTAACACCATTGTATGAAGTATTATCTTCTATTTTAGTCCCTGGTTCTATACAATAAACATATTGTTTATCACTTGCTCGAACTATAACATTTAAATAATTATAAGTATTTTTAGATTCTCCGAGAGCGGTTACATATACTCCAGGAATCTCAATATAATTTTTTATCATATAGTCCTTTATTTCCCCTTTTACTCTTACAGCACAAAAAAGTGCTAAAAAAACTACTAAATACTTAAAAATTTTTTTCATAATTTTTCCTCCCAAAAAGAAAGTAACATAGAGGAAAAACAAGTGCAAACTCGTGATTTTTAAAATCTGTATAGTTTTTTTAACTAATTTGGAAAAACTATAATCTAATATAAAAAATCTGTTAAGTTTTTTTAACAGATTTTAAAAATCAATATTTTTTTAATTTTTTTTAAAAAATTATTTTAAATTATTAACTATTTCTTTAAAATAAGTACCTCTTGTTTCAAAATCAGGATATTGATCCCAGGAAGCACAAGCAGGACTTAAAAGGATTACATCCCCTTTTTCACTGATTTCATAAGCTTTTTCTGTCGCTGCTTTTAATTCATCAAAAATGTAACATTCTTTATTGTTAGATTGAGCGAAATCCGCAATTTTTTCTTTAGTTTCTCCAAAGCAAATAATTGTTTTAACATTATTTAAATAAGGAGCAAGTTCATCAAATGGGATATTTCTATCTAATCCTCCCATTAAAAGAATAATTTTTTCATTAAATGATTTTAGAGCAGTAATAGTTGATTGATTGTTAGTTGCTTTAGAATCATTATAAAATTTTCGATCATTTAAAGTTCTAACATATTCTATTCGATGTTCTATTCCTTTAAAATTAGCTAAAAAATCTTTTATAATTTCATCGCTCACATTAAATTGTTTTACTACTAATATGGCTGCCATTATATTTTCATAATTATGAACGCCCTTTAAAGAAATGTCATTAGTTTCAATTAAAGTTTTCCCTTGATAAATTATACTATTATTATTTAAATAAATATCTGAATTAATATTTTTCGAAAAATACAATTTTTTAGAAGGAATATCTTTACTTAATTTTAAAACATTTTCATCATCTTTATTTAAAATTACTAAATTATCTTCTGTATGATGATTAAAAATTCTTTTTTTTATGGATTTATATTTTTCAAAAGAATTACCATGAAAATCTAAATGCACTTGACTTATATTAGTTAAAACACTAATATCTGTTTTAAAATCACATACATCACATAGTTGATGATCAGATACTTCTAAAACTAAAATACTATTTGGTTTAATAGTTTCTACTAAACTAGCAAGAGGGATTCCTATATTACCTCCTAAATAAACATTGTCGTAAGTTTTTTTTAATAATTCATAAATTAATGTTGTTGTAGTAGTTTTACCATTTGAACCTGTTATACCAACTATTTTAACTCCTTCAGGAAGAAAATGATAACAAACTTCTAATTCATTTATTACTGGAATATGTAAATTACGGGCTTTTTCTACTGCAGGAGATGTACTAATAATTGCAGGGTTTTTTACAACTAAATCAAAGGTTTCATCAATTAAATCTTCTTGTTTGTCAGTAATAACTACTTTAATATTTAACTTTTTTAATTCTCCTAAAATTTTTTCATCTTGTTCTTTTAAATCTGTAATTGTTATATCATTATTATATTTTGTCAGAAATTTGGCAACAGAAATACCACTTCGAGCCATGCCCAATATTAAAATTTTTTGGTTTCTAAACATTCTTCATTTTTCCTTTCTAAATTATAGTAGGGATTTGCTGTTTCATATATATTAGAAATTTCTCCACCCTCTTCTATCATTGTTTCCAAATATTCATAAGTTTGGGACCAACCTAATTTTTCTAAAACTCTTAAAGAAGAAGTATTACGAGGATCTACTTCGCATAAAAATCTGGAAGATTCAGGATAATATTTCCCATATTCTTCTACAATCTTTTTTTGCACAAGTCCAGATATACCATGCCCTCGAAATTCAGGTAAAATGTAAATAGATATACTAATATTACCAAACATTTTTGATAATTCAAATAAGCCAACTAGTATTCCATCAAGAAAAATTCCTTGTAATTGTTCAGAATAAAAAGTATGAAAATGGACAAAATTTTTCTTGCGCTCCAAATTCTCTTCTTCGGCATTTTTTTGATATTCTGCTAAAATTTTTGGCTTTATTAAATTATATTCATCAGCTTCTATTTTTCTTAAAACAATTTCCATAAAAACTCCTTTTTTGTTATAATATCATGAATTAATTAATTTAAAAAGTTTTCTGTCATATTTTTGTAAATAAACGTAAATTTAAAAAGTAATTTACAATTTATATTGACAGTTCTTTTTTAATAAAATATTACGTGATATAATAATTATGGTGATTAAATGAAAACAACTTTTTGTATTTTGTTAAATAAATTTATTACTTTAATCTGTAAAATATTTAAGCAAAATGGTAGTGTATTCCCCGGATCACTAATTGTCCCAGTAGATAAAGATATTTTAAAAAAAGTTAAATATCCTAAATATGTTGTAGGTATTACGGGTTCTAGTGGAAAAGGAAGTACTACTAGTCTAGTCGCTCATATCTTAAATACTGCAGGTTATAAAGTAGTTTGGAATAAAAGTGGTTCAAATTTAGTAAATGCTGCTGTAACTTTAATTTTAAATAATACTTCAATTTTTACTCATAAATTAAAAGCAGATATACTATTAATGGAATTAGATGAATCTTATATTAATCAAATATTTGAAAAAGATACTTTAACTCATATGTTAATAACTAATATTACTCGAGATCAACCTGCAAGAAATGGCCATCCAGAACTTATTTTAGAAAAAATTAAAAAATCGATTGGCGATAATGTTCATTTAATTATAAATGTTGATGATCCTTTACTTAATCGTTTTAAATATAGTCATAATGGAATAATTACAACTTATGGAATTGGCAAAAATAAATATTCTTTAAACTCTTCTGATTCCTTTTCTCTTGATGCTGCTTACTGTCCTTTATGTCATAGTAAATTAAAATACTCTTTTTATCATTATGGACATTTAGGAAAATATAGTTGTCCTAATTGTGAATTTACTCGAGGAAAAGTAGATTTTATTGCAAAAGATATAAATTTAGATAAAAGTTTTATAACTATAAATGATTCTTTAATTCATTTAAATAAAAATATCTTTTTTGCCGTATATTATACAACAGCTGCTTATGCTTTATGTCGAGTATTAAATGTCAGTGAAGATACTTTAAAGGTCGCTTTAAATGAAAATATTTTAGTCAGTAAAAGAGGACAAGAGTTAACAATAGATAACCGAAAAATTACAATGTTAGAAAGCAAAAACGAAAATAATTTAAGCTACTTACAAAGTCTTAATTATATAAAAGATCAACAAGAAGTAAAAACCGTAATTTTAGGTTTTGATAATGTTTCCAGAAGATATAAAGAAAATGATTTGAGTTGGTTATATGATGTTGATTTTACTCCTTTAAATGATAAATCAATTAACCGAATCTTTTGTATCGGTAGATTTAAATGGGATGTGAGAAATCGTTTGCATTATGATAATATTCCTGATGATAAAATTGTTATGATTGATAATTTAGATAATTTAGTCCCCACTATAAAAAAAGAAAGTGTTGGTCATATTTATACAATGGTTTGTTTTGATATGACAGCAATTATCAAAGAGAAAGTGAGATCTTATAATGAATAAAATAAAAATTGCTCATCTTTATTATGATTTAATGAATTTATATGGAGAAGTTGGAAATATTAAAGCATTGGTTAAAACTTTTGAAGAACAAAGTATGGATTGTTTAGTAGATAATCTAACTATTGGAGATGAATTTGATTTAAAAAAATATGATATTATTTATATAGGATGTGGAACAGAAAATAATCAATTAATTGTTTTAGAAGATATAATGAAATATAAAAATGATTTTAAAAAACTCATTGATAAAGGTAAATTTATTATTTGTACAGGAAATTCTTATGAGTTATTTGGAAAATATATTTTAAAACAAAATGGAAAACAATATGATACTTTAGATATATTTGACTTTTATGCAAAAGAAGTTAATGAAAGAATTAGAGGAGAACAAATTGTTGAATGTGATTTTTTAAAAGATCCTTTAATAGGATTTCATAATAGACAATGTATAATGAGTCTTAAAGATAACCATTTATTTACAGTTACTCTAGGACATGCAGAAAATTATAAGAGCAAATATGAAGGTATTCACTATAATAATTTTTTAGGAACATATTTAATAGGACCAATATTAATTAGAAATCCTCATTTAACGAATTATATTGTAGAACAAGTATTAAATAAAAAAAATATTGATTATATTCCCATAACCAATACTTTAGATTTTAAAGCTTATAATGAATTTATTAAAAATTTTATTAGTTAATTTTTTAAGTTGTTTTACTAAGAACAACTTTTTTATTATTTTATTGCTTCATATAAATTTTTTTCTTGGATTTTTCTCAAAGTTTTAACATCTATTTCTTTAAGCAATTCGGGTTTCAAATAATTATCTTGAGGTAAATATATCTGAGCAAACATATCTGTTACTGATTTAGGTAAACCACAATCGAGTAAGTAGTTTAAATATTTATAAAAATAAGATACTTTACAATTGCTAAAATTCTCTCCACCAAAATAACTTAATACCATGTAAACAAAACTAATAACCATAGTATTGTAACTAGAAATATGTCGATCATTACTATCTAAAGGATATTTACTAGAAAAATCCCATAACTTATCATTATAAGTTAAATATTTAGAATCTGAAGACATATTATTACCTATTTTAGCACTATCAATATCTATAGCTTTTATACTATTTTCAGAAAAACTATAAATAAAATTTCCTTCATGTAAATCTCCTAGATAAAATTGATAATCTTGGCACTCTGGAGATTTTGCAATTTTATTAATTAATTTAGCTATCTTATATAAGATATCAAGTTTCATTTCTAATGAAACTTGCGGATTATTTAACATAACTTTTATATTACAATTATTTTTTATTAAAGGTTGAGAATATCCACATAATTGATTATCAATGGTAATTAATTTGTTAGGCATTACTATTTCTGGAATATTTATTTTGTCCTTAGCATTAATAAGTTCACTTAAAGTATTAAGTTTATTCGAAAAATATGGTCCTTCTTGACGAAAAAATATTTTTATAAATTCCTGAGAATGATTCCATTTATCCTTAAAATCATAAACATATAATTTAGCTTCTGTATTTTCTACTTCTTTAGCTAATTTATATTTTTCTAATTTTTGAAATTGCCTTTCACTAAAATTTAATATTTCCATTCTAAAACTCCCCTTTTTT
>CANQNA010000091.1 GCA_947625005.1 uncultured Bacilli bacterium | reverse complement strand
CTTGTTGTACACCGTAAGTTCCTCCACCTAAATAAGGAATATTGACATAAAATTCAATAATTTGTTCTTTAGTGTATTTTGTTTCTATTTTAAATACTGCTAAATAAATATCTGTAAATTTACGAATAATTCCTCGTATTCCTGTATCAACAGAACTAGTAAAAGCTTTTTTAGCAACTTGCATGGTTAAAGTAGATCCTCCACCAGCATCACTTTGACCTAAAAGTTGACCAAAAGTAGCTTTACTAAATCTTGCTAAATCAATACCATCATGTTGAAAAAATCTTGAATCTTCTGTAGCAATAATGGCATCAATTAAAACTTGAGGTAAATCATCATAAGTTACTATTTCTCGATTTTCTGTACCAAGTCTAGCTACTTGGTTTCCATCTTTATCAAAAACTACAGTAGAGTTTTTACTATAAAGTTTTGCTTTTTCTTTTTCAAAATTAGGAGCACTTATAATAATAAATAAAGCAAATAATAGTCCAATTACTAAAATTCCGGTAATGAATAGCATAAATAAAATTAATATTTTTTGAGCTAAAGAGCTTTTTTTATATTTTTGTTTTAATTTGCCCACTTCATTTCCAATTTCCGCTTTTTTCTTTTTGGCTATATTACTAACTTTATTTAACTTTTCATTAGATTTAGCCATGTTTGATATTTTGTTTTTTGCTTTACTAACTTTACTTGTACTTTTCTTTTTAGTTTCTACATTATAAGTATTTTTTTTCATATTATCCTCCAAAATACACTTTATCAATTACTTTAAGATAATCTAAAGCAGGATTTAGTGCTTCTTTAATTTTTTCACAATTACTTTCTATATATTCAAAAGGAATACTTTTTCTTTTATTAGTAGCAATAAACTCTAATAAATTTTCTCCTTTTAATAAATAATACTTTAAATTCATTTTTAATATTATAAAACTAATCCCTCCATGATTAATTATTCGTTCAATATGTTTAATTTGATGTTTATGGATATTGGCTAAAGGGAAACTAGTTCTAGATATAGTTTCTTTAGCATCAAAATCTAAATATTTACCTTTATATATTCCATTATAATCAAGAGTTGATAAAGTTCTATAATATCCTTCGGTAACTTTATTATTTTTATAATCTACTTTATGTACAGTAATAGGTGTTGGTTTCTTATAAATTACAGCAATGTCATTTTCTAGATAATATTCATTTGTTAAGTTAATTAAATTTTCTAAATCTAGACCACGATTACTTTTACTATAAACTTTTTTATATTCCTTTTTTATATTTCCTGGATATAACAAACTAACCACCTTTTATAATTATATAATAATATTATTTTTTTGACTAGATATTTGCTTTTTTTCTTTTGTAAAGTTAAAGTATAGGCACTCATATTTACATAAATTTGACAAAAAAGAAAAAATATGGTACTATGTACTCAAGAAGAGGGGGTTAATATGGGAAAAGAATATTATTTATGTAAAGGTTATAAAACAGAAAAATATCAATGTGAGTTATTCAAAATATATCTTGATATTACTGATCTTGATTCAATTGATACATTTACATCTTCTTTTGATAATATGCAAGAAATAAAAGAATATTTAAATAGCAAAGGGTTATTAAATGCAGAAGAAAATATTGTAATAGGAACAGAAGTAATAGATAAATTTACAGGAGAAACAAGATTAGCACCAATTTTTTTAAGAGATTTAATTTTTGCCAAGGATTTAAAGGCATTGGGGATAGAATATTATGATCCTTTAAAAATAGCAAATAAAATAGAGGGTTATATTAATGACAGGAGAAATGATAAAACTTTTTTAACATATATAGTTTCTCAATATGAAGAAAAATATTTATATGCAGAAAAACCTGTTTTGTTTTTTGAAGATGGTAGTATAGATTTATTAAAGACTTGTTTACATGATGAAAATTATGCTATAGAACATCGAGAAGAATTTGAAATGTGTATTGATAATTTATTTTTCAATGAAATGTATAAATGCGAAATAACAAAAGTCAATCAGTCAAAAAAATATATTCCTAAAAGAAATGATATTAATATTAAAGGGCTTCATGATTTATTAATAAGAATTATTAATTATATTAAACACTATGAAAGTTGGCGTTATACAGAAAGAGATGAGTATTATTTTGACTATCAACAACATGGTGATCATGAAGAGTTTTTGGAACCAAGTGATTTTGATAGATTAATAAAGATGTATATGGGAAACCAAAAAGCTAAAGGAAATATTTTGGATTTATATAATCCAGATATAGAAAAAAAAGATGATTATATAAAAGCGATTAGATTAGAGGAAAAAACGTTATTAAAGAAATAGAAGAAATGGAATAGTTTCTTCTTTTTTGATATAATTTAAAAGGTGGTATAATGCAAAAATTTTTGGATTATTTAAGTTTAGAAAAAAAATATAGTAACCATACTGTTTTAAATTATGAATTGGATTTGGAAAAATTAGAAGGATTTTTAAAGTTGAAAAATTACAACTTAGAAGAATTAGATTATAAAAAAGTAAATGAATTTATTATTTTTCTAAAGAAAAAAGAATTAAAATCTAACTCAATTAATAGAATTTTATCTTCATCACGAACTTATTTTAATTATTTAGAAAAACAAAAACAAATTAAAAATAATCCTTTTAAATTAGTTAATAGTTTAAAAAAAGATAAATTACTTCCTAATTATTTTAAATATAATGATTTTATTGAAATGATTAATGTTATTGATTTAAATACACCTTTAGGTATTAGAAATCGAGCCCTTTTTGAACTTTTGCTCGCTACAGGGGCTAGAATAAGTGAAGTTGTCAATATAAAAATTAATGATATAGATTTAAATAACGGAGAAATTAGGGTTTTAGGTAAAGGAAATAAAGAAAGAATAGTTTATATAAATGAACATACTAAAGAGGCCTTGAAAAATTATTTAACTAGTGCGTGGTCAACATTAAATAAAAGTAACAGTGATTATTTATTTTTAAATCATTTAGGAACTAAATTAACTGATAGAGGAGTAAGAATGATAATAGATAATATTATAAAAAAATCCAGTTTAAATTTGAAGGTTACTCCACATACTTTTAGACATTCTTTTGCTACTATGCTTTTAACCGAAGGGTGTGATTTAAAAAGTGTGCAAGAATTATTAGGTCATGTTAACTTAAGCACAACTAGTATTTATACTCATGTTACAAATGAACAAATAAAAAATGTTTATTTACATACTCATCCAAGAAGTAAGAGTTCTTAATTTAAGGAGTTTTTGATATAATCAAATGAGGAGGAAGTATTATGAAAAATATTGCGGTCTTAGGAGGAGGGACAGGATTATCACATATCTTAAAAGGTTTAAAACTATTTCCCGTAAAAGTTTCAGCTATTATTAGTGTTGCTGATAATGGACAAAGTACAGGAATTTTAAAAAAAGATTTAGATATACCAGCGGTAGGAGATGTTGGTAAGGTTTTAATATCTATGGCGAATGTTAATAAAGACATGATAGATTTATTAAGTTATCGTTTTACTAAATCTTCTTTGGAAAATCATCCTGTTAGAAATCTTTTGTTAGCCGCTTTAATTGAAATGAAAGGTAGTCTCTCTAGTGCTACTAATTTTATGTGTGATTTATTAAATATAAATGGTTTAATTCTTCCTTTAACTGATGAAAAAGTCGAGCTTATTGGAGAAAGTACTAAAGGAGAATTAATTTATGGAGAAGAGGAAATTACTAAAAGTAGTAAATATATCAAAAGTATAAAATATAATAAAAGTTTTAAAATAAATTCCTCTGTTTTAAAAGCTATTAAAGATGCAGATTTAATTATAATCGCTCCCGGAAGTCTACTTACCAGTATTTCTCCACATTTAGTTATTCCAGAAATTAGAGAAGCTATTAATAAAAGTAAAGCCAAAACTATGTATATCTGTAATTTATTTACTCAACCGGGAGAAACTGATGATTATAAAGTAAGTGATCATTTAAAATATTTAAGTAAATTTATAGATATAGATGTTGTAATTGCCAATGATAAAAATATTCCTAAAAATATTTTAAAAAAATATGAAACAGAAGAGCAAAAAGATTATGTTAAATTTGATAAAAAAGAATTAAATAACTTAAATATAAAATATATTACAGATAAAATTTATTATTTTGAAGATGGAAGTATTAAACATGATCCTTTAAAAACAGCTTATTTAATTTTTTCTTATTTAATGAAAGGGGAATAATATGACTTTTACTACAAGAATAAAAGATGAAATAACAAAAATTAGAGAAAATATTATAGAATCTTTAGTTGTTTTACATAGCTATCTTTATTTTAATGCTACTATTTCCAATAATAGTTTAATGATTGTTACAGAAAATGCTTCAGTTGCCCGTTATATTTTTAAATTGTTGAAAACTCATTATAATATAAATATTAAACTAACTTTAAGAGTTCAAAAAAAATTTAAAGTAAAGAATATTTATATTTTAGCTATTAAAGATAAAGTAACTACTATTATAGAAGATTATAATAATACTATTAAAAGTTTACCTAATTCTTCTGATGAAGAAAAAATTGCTTTTTTAAAGGGTGTTTTTCTAGCTTGTGGTAGTATTAATGATCCCGGAAAAAGTAAATATCATTTAGAATTTTTAATTGACAAAGAAAATGATGCATTCTTAGTAAAAAATATTATGTTAAATTTTAAATATAACGTTAAAGTTATTAAAAGAAGTAAAGGATATATGGTTTATTTAAAATCTAGTGAAGAAATAAGTGATTTTATTAAATTAATGAATGCAGTTAATTCTTTATTTTATTATGAAGATATTAGAATTTATAGAGATCATAAAAATATGGTTAATCGTCTTAATAATTGTGAACAAGCAAATGTAGAAAAGAGTTTAAAAACTTGTAATGAACAAGTAGAAAACATTAATTACTTAAAATCTCATGATATGTTAAATTTATTAGATGAAAAAATAATAACAACAGCAAATTATCGCTTAAAGTATCCGGAAAGTAGTTTAAATGAACTTGCTAATATTATTTCTTTAGAAACTGATATAAACATTACTAAATCAGGGATTAATCATTATTTTAGAAAGATAAAAGATTTAGTTCAAAAAAATAAAGAAAAGAAAAACTAATTATAAAAAAGTTGATCTATCTTCCAAGACCAACTTTTTTAAATACTTCTTGAACTTTTGCTTCGCTAATTGGTAAAACTTTTTTAATCCCTTTATCCAACATTTCATCAATAATATTACTATTCATTATTTCTTTATATTTGATTTGAAGATTATTTAAAAATTCACATACAACATCAGCGACGACTGATTTAAATGTTCCATAATTAGCATCTTTAAATTCTTTTTCTATTTCTTCCATGCTTTTATTAGTAAAAGCTGAATAAATTGTCATTAAATTAGAAATACCAGGTTTATTCTCTTCATCAAATTTAATTTCTTTACCACTATCTGTAATAGCGGACATAATTTTTTTCCTGCTAATATTTACTTCATCAAGTAACATAATACAGCCTTTGTTCGCTCCTTCACTTTTACTCATCTTTTTTAAAGGATTTTGTAAATCTTTTATTTTTGCTCCGACTTCCGGTATTAATGGTTCGGGTACTTTAAAAGTTTCGCCATATCTATTATTAAACCGTTCAGCAATATTACGAGCTAGTTCAACATGTTGTTTTTGATCAATTCCTGTAGGAACTACATCAGCATCATACATTAAAATATCACTAGCCATTAAAACAGGATAAGTATATAATCCACAAGTTATAGCATTTTCTTTTTTATTTTTTGATTTTTCTTTATATTGAGTCATTCTATTT
>CANQNA010000090.1 GCA_947625005.1 uncultured Bacilli bacterium | reverse complement strand
GATTATAAAGATGTTGTTCAAATGGTTATAACACCAAGTAATAAAGATCCAGAAGAAATGCAACAAGCTATTGGAACTAAAGGACATAGAGAAGAACTTGAAAATGAATTTAAAGATGAGAATTCTGAGAAAAAATTTAAAATTGCAATTGTAGTAGATATGTGGCTTACGGGATTTGATGTTCCACAACTTGGAACTATGTATATTGATAAGCCAATGAAAGCTCATAATTTAATGCAAGCTATTGCTCGTGTCAATAGAGTTTATAAAGATAAAACAGGCGGATTAATCGTAGATTATATTGGATTAAAAGGATGGTTACTTGATGCTTTAAAAACGTATACAACTAGAGATCAAAATAAAATTCAAGATACTGAAGAATTAGAGAGAGTGTTATTAGATACATTAGAAACCATAGATGATATGTTTTATGATTTTGATTATTCTAAATTCAAAGAATTAGATAATACTGGTAAATATAATTTAATTAGAGAAGCTGCTAATTTAATGTTGGTAACTGAAGATACAAAAAAGAGATTTATGAAACATAGTCAGAATATTAAAAATCTATATACATTATGTAGCGGAGTTCTTAATGATAAAGTAAAAGATAAGTGTTTATTTATCATATCTGTTAAATCATTTATTTCTAAAATTACTCATGCAGGAAAATTAGATGTATCTGAGATAAATCAAACAGTCGGTAAGATGCTTGAAGAATCTATTACTCAAGATGAATTAATAAACTTAGGAGAACTTACTAGAGGTAAAAGCTTAGAATTATTAAGCAATGTTATGATCGAAAAACTTAAAGCTATGAAAGATAAAAATATTGCTGCTGAAATTTTATCTAGAGCTATTAAAACTTCTATTAGTGATATAGGAAAAGAAAACTTAACATTACAAGAAAAATTTTCAACTAGGTTTAATAAAATAGTGGATATGTATAACGAAAGAACAGATATTGCCGATATAGAAAAAGTCTTAGAAGAGATGATAAACCTTAAAAAAGAGATTGAAGATGAAATTGCTAATGGAAATAAATACAATTTATCTTCTGAAGAAAAAGCATTTTTTGATGCATTAGGAGCTGATTCAGAAATTAAGGAATTGATGAAAGATGAAGTTTTAGTTCAAATAGCAAAGGATTTAGTGGAACTAATTAATGAAAATCTAACTTTAGATGCTTTTAAAAGAGAAGATGCTAGAGCGAGAATTAGGAGTAATATTAGAAGATTACTTATTCAATATCATTATCCTCCAATTAAAAGGGAAGGTGCTGTTGATAAGGTGATTAGACAAGCTGAATTAAAGTATCGAGAAGTGTAAAAATGAAAATTTAAAGTATTAAAGTTGATAAATGTTGAAAAATATAAAATTTATCATTGTGAAAATAAGATATTAATGAATATATATATATGAACACAAAAAGATTTGGTGGAAACTATGTTAATTTAGATGGTACTGGATGTGTATATGGTTTGGGTAAAAAAGTAAATAAAATTAATATTTGGAAACAAAGTATACTTTACTTTATTCTTCATCCTAATAATATTTCATAGTAGAAAAAAAGTATTTTGGAAATGTCCAAAATGTAATACTTTTATTGTATCCATTTCGTTTGTTCTCGAATTAGAAAAAAATGTATGTATCAAAAAATAGGAAAAATTAATAAACAAAAATAGGAAGGAAATAAAATGGGAAAAAAATTTTATAAAAATGAACAATTTGAATTATTTAAAAGGTATATTAAGATTAATAATATTGATATATTGGATGATGTTATAAAGGATATAGAATTAATGTTAAAAAAATATAACCAAAATTATATTCGCTATACAAAAAACTATAAAACTACTATGGAAAATGCTTTTAATAATTTGAAAATTGATAATTTGATTCATAAAATTAATGGTGGCACTTTAAATGATTCTCTAGAGGAAGATACAGATAGTATAGTAACAAAAGTTAAAAACTATAGAAATAATCTAAAAAATCTTAAATATTTAGAATTTTTAAGTGAAGAGAAAAGAACAGTTGTTTTTGTGGGTGCAAATGGTTGTGGAAAAACAACTTTATTAAGAAATTTAATTAAAACAACGGGTGAGAGTAAAATAGGTTATTATCCAGCAGACCGATTAATGATAACAGATGAAACTTATAATCCAGAAAGAAGTTTTGATAGTTTTAAGAGGTCTTATATCGACACAGATAAGAGAGCAAGTGATATTACAAATAATTCCCAGGTATATAACATAGGACTTCAATTTAATCAAGCTATAGCTTTATTTGAAAAGTCTCGATTTCAAGAGCTGGATTCGAATAACGATAGAGAAAAAACTTTAACACAAAATTTAACACAAAAAATACTTGATATTTGGAATGATTTGATTAAGGATCGAGTACTCTTTTCCAATGGGGGATTAGCTGTAAAAACTTTGGAAGGAGAAGAATATCCAATAAAATATTTAAGTAGTGGAGAAAAAAGCATATTTTATTTTTTAACTTGTATTTTTTTAAAAGAAAAAAAGGAATACTATTTTATTGATGAACCAGAAAATAATTTGAATCCTTCCATCGTTTCTAAACTTTGGGATATTATTGAAAATAATTGTCCTAATAGCATTTTTGTATATCTTACACATGATAGTAATTTTGTTTCATCAAGAATTAATAGTAAATTATACTGGATTAAAAAATATGATGGTAAAAATTGGGATTATGAAGTTTTACCCGAAAATGATAATCTTCCTCAAACTTTAATGATAAATTTAGTTGGAAATAGAAATCCTGTACTTTTTTGTGAGTCACATGATGAATTTAAATATGATGACATACTATTTAAATTAATGTTTACCGAATTTAGTGTCGTTCCAGTAGGAGGTTGTGAATCATTAATTTCAAAAGTAAAAGCATATAAATATATTGGGCTTCCTCAGAAAGCATTTGGAATTATCGATTGCGATTATAAAAGTAATGCCTATTTACAAGGTCAAGAAAAAAATAATATTTATCATCTTAATTTTTTTGAAATCGAAAATTTTTTAATGTGTGAAGAAATAGTAAAAAGTATACTTTCTGAATATAGTTTAAATCCAAAGGTAGCATTTAGTAATTTGAAAACGCAATTAAAAAATGAACTGATTTCTACAAAAGAAATATGGATTATTAGAAAAATAGCTTATGAACTCAGAGAAAAATTTTTTAACAAAAAAGTGAAAGATATCACATCATTTGATGAACTAAAATTAAGATATAATGAGTTTAAAAATCAAATTAACTTAGATGAAATGTATTTAGAAAATGAAAAAATAATAACCAGTGCTATAAATTCAAATAATTATAATGAATATTTACGTTACTATGATAATAAAGGGATGTTCTCAAAATTTAAAAGTGTTATGGAACTTGATAATAATTTAAATTATGAAGAAATAGTTTTTGAATATTTAAAAAATCATAAAGAAAAATTAGTAGAATTAAGAGAAAAATTTTTTCCAAAAATTAAATTATAGTTTATATGTGTAAAAGGCAATAATAAAATGTACAAAAAGTGGAAAAAATTCATGTACAAAAAATGGAATATATTGTACAGTTCAATATAGCCCTTTTTAATACCCAAAATACTTGATTTTCACTAGAAATTATCGTGAAATGATAAAAAGTGGTGAAAATATGGCAATGCTAGCATTATAAATTTCTGCTATTTGCACAATAAAAGTTGTGCTAAATGCACAATAAAGATTGATTAATTCATTATTATATGGTATCTTAAGTATATGAGGAGGAGTTAATTATGCCTTTAACAAAAGAAAATTATACTAAAAGATTAGTGGATGATGAGCTTGATGAGTTATTAAAAATGTTTGGTGCCGTTAGTATAGAAGGACCAAAGTATTGCGGAAAAACTTGGACAGCTTTAAATCATGCTAATTCATCCGTTTTATTAACGAAGTCTGATAATCCAAATTCCGATTATCAAAAAGCTTTAATCAATCGCGATTTAATATACACAAATGAGTTTCCTGAACTTATTGATGAATGGCAATCGATTGAGCAAATATGGGATGATGTAAGGACAAAATGTGATGAGGATGGAAAAAGTGGTAAGTTTATTTTAACAGGATCTTCAGTCCCTGTTAGACCAGAAAAGATTTTTCATTCTGGAGCTGGTAGAATTTATAAATTAAATATGTATACGATGTCTTTATATGAATCTGGAGATTCTGAAGGGTTAGTATCTCTTTCAGATTTATTTAAAAATAAAGATATAGCTGTCAATTTAAAAAATAATCCTTCTCTTCAAAAATATGCCGATTTCATTATTAGAGGTGGATGGCCAGCTAGTTTAAAGTTTGATAGCAAAAATTATTATCGATTACCTGAAAGTTATATTCAAGATGTTTTAGACCATGATATTAATTATGATGGTGTTGCTAGGGATAAAGAAAAAATGAGAATGTTATTAAGATCACTTGCAAGAAACGAAACTACACTTGCAACTAATGAAAAATTAGTAAGTGATATTGAAGATTATACAACAGAAGAACAATATCGAATTACAAGAAATACGGTGGCGGATTATTTAAATGTTTTAAGTAATATTCATTTGATTCAAAATCAATTACCTTTTTCAGAAAAAATTCGTTCGAGTGTAAGAGTAGGGAAAACTGCTAAAAGACATTTTGTTGATCCATCGCTTGCGTGTGCAGTTTTAGGATTAAAACAAGAACAGTTAATGAATGATTTAGAATTATTTGGCTTTATGTTTGAGTCTTTAGTTGTTAGGGATTTGCGAATCTATATAGAGTATTTAGGTGGACATATCTATCATTTTCATGATAATAATACTGGAGATGAAGTAGATGCTATTGTTGAACTTAGTGATGGAAATTATGGTGCCATTGAAGTTAAGCTAGGCGTTGGTAAAATAGAAGAAGCTGCTAATAGTTTACTTAAATTTTCAAAAAGTTGTGAAGTGAAACCTAAGTTTATGTGTGTCATTAGTGGTATGATTAATTATGCATATAGAAGACCAGATGGAATATACGTTATTCCAATCACGGCTTTAAAACCATAAAAGTTAGGTTATGAAGGGAGTAAATTATGATTGGAATAAAAGAAATTAGTGAAGAAAAATTAGATGAAAATTATAGATTTAGAACATATTTAAAAACACATGCAGATGAGAAGACTTTAGATGAGCAATTTAAAGAATTGCATAATAAATATTTTAAAACTTTTGATTGTAGTAAATGCCGTAATTGTTGCAAAACTTTAGGTATATCTATGAATGAATCTGAATTGAATGAGATTTGTAAGCATTATCATTTAGATTCTTATGAATTGAAAAACAATGTTTTAACAGAAGACTATGGAGAATATATTGCTCAACCATGTCCATTTCTAAATAAAGATAACAGTTGTCAAATTAAAGAATGTTTGCCAGAATCTTGCCAAGATTATCCATATACAAATAAAGAAGAAAGGCTATTTAGTTTGCTTACAATAGTGAATAATAGTAAAGTTTGCCCAGTAGTATATGAAATATTAGAAGACTTAAAAGATATTTATCATTTTAGAAGAAAATAAGAAATAAATTTATGGGAGGTTAAAAATGAAAATATTAATTTGGGGGATTCCATGTGTAGGTAAAACTGATATAGGTAAATTGCTAGCTAAAAAATTAAATTATAAATATATTGATATGAATGAAATTTTAAAAAAGAAATATGGTACAATTGATAACTTTCATGATACTTTTTTATACGATTATGATAAATATAAAGAGAAAGAACGAATCGCTTTAGATGTCATTAATCATAATGATGACTTTGTAATGATAATCACTTTAATATGTGATGAAGAAATTGTCAATCATATAATTAATACTGATACTATTTCAGTAGAGCTTATTGATAGTTTTGAAAGTATTTATGACAGAATTATGTTTTATGATGAAAA
>CANQNA010000089.1 GCA_947625005.1 uncultured Bacilli bacterium | reverse complement strand
CCCTATGGGGCGAGCAGTAACATTAGCCCTTTGGAGGGCTAATAGCAAACCACCAGTTGAACTGGTGGTTGCTGACTAGATCTATTATGAGAAACAGATTGAAAATATGGCAGGGTGTTTCAGGTAAAGATGCGAAAAAAGACATTTTTGCAACGTTATTTCGGGAAGATGTCGAAAATGGAAATAAGGTTATAAAATCAATTCAGAAAGATATTAATCTAGGAAGAAAATTTGCAAAATTAATTTGTCCAAGTAATTTAAATAAATTAAGTGATACTGTGATAATGTATAATGCGTCAACTTCTATAAATGTGTTGCTTAATATTGTTGAAAAAATAATAATATTTGAATACTCAAAGATTAATAATTATATACTATTGCGCAGATCATATGAAAAATACCTATTTCGTGATGATTATGAACAGTGCGAAAAGATCTTAGAAGAGATAGAGAATGAAGTAGGATATTCTGTGTGGGGGTGTTCACAGCATTTGCTTGTAGAAGAACTCCAAAATGGGTTGGAAGCAAATAAAAGACTACTAAGAGAGTATACGAATGAAGTAGGGAAAAATTTATTAATAAATACGCTGTTAGATTTTTATAGTTATTCTGCAGAAAAAAATACAAGCTATTTGAATTATAAAGATAAGATTTATAAATATCTCGACTCGCTTGATGAAAGCATAGTTGTACCCTATTTAAGGTTTAAATTGGATTATAATGCGATTTGCAATCTAGAAATAGCTTCAATTGTTTTGCAAATTGATAGTCAGATATCGATTGTTGATTTATATAATAGTTTTATTGAAATTTTACAATGTAATAGTTATTATAATTTTTTCGAGGCTATTAATTATGCAATTAATATAAATAACTATGTTAACGATTATAGATTGATAAATATATTGATTCTTTATGGCGAATATCGTAAGTTTGATAGCTATTTAGAACAGAATCAAAATGTATATGAAATCGTAGAAAAATATACTGTGGGTGACTATGAAACTGTAGTTAAAATGTCCTCGGATTATATTGACTCAAATCCGGAAGATTTTCAGATGAGATACTTTTTGGCCAAAGCTGTAATTAATTGTGGAGGAAAACTTGAGAGTAAGCTTCCGGCTATTGAGGATATATATAATATATATAGTTTAAATTCAAAAGTGAATGAAAGTATTCTGAGTTTGAATAATATGTTGAAATTATATCATGGGACTTCTTGGAAGTATAAAATAAGGGGTTTTATTTGCAGAAAACAATTAGTTGTAGATGATTGCTTAGATGTTTTTGTTTCACATATATCGGATTGCGTTATAACACCTAATTATGTTAATCGTATTTCTAATAAAAGGGAGTTTCTAGAAAGTTTTTATAAATATTGCCCTAATACAATAGAATTATTTTTTTATTTGAATGGAATGAATAAAGAATTGAATGAATCTTTATCTTTAGATTCCATTAGAAAAAATATTTATGTATCTGCAAATGAGATAAAAAAAGGTGAAAATGAATCTGCAATAGAACATTTACTTGATGCTTTAACGCTAGTTAATGAGAAGGATTTTTATAATATGGAACGGGTAGGACGAAAACTATTTGTTGCGTATAAAAATCTAAAGAAGTGGAAAGAATTAATTGACCTAACAGTTACATTTTACATGAAGAATTCAAACTTATGTAAGAGATTTAAAATGAAAGAATGCATAGATGATATAAAGAAGTGTAGAGATGAAAAAGTACGAAGTAATATTAGAACTCCTATTTTTATGTATATATACGATAAAAATAATTATAAATTGCAAAGGATAGCATATGCTAATTACGTTGATCGGAATAATATTAAAAATATCAGAGATATATACACTAAGACTCATGAGAAGGATGATTTAGTTTTTTTCTTACATAAGATTTGCTGCATGAATGTTCTTAAGAGAGATATTAGGCTTGCGAAAAATACAGATGAAGTTGAAAAAGTGCGAATCGATATATTAAGAAGTTTGATGATAATCGATGAGCGAAATAAAAAACTTTATTATGATGAAATAAATAAAATTATGCTTAAGAGAAGTATTAGAGATCGGATTAAACAATTCAATCAAAGCCGAATTTATGTTGATACAGAAAAGATTGGAGATGAATATTTTGAAATATTTAAAGAAAATTATGATAAATATATGTTACTAAAATCCTTTGATGAAAAGCTAGAAGTATTAGATATATCATCAGAAAAATACTTAAGTGATTTGAAAAAAATCATGGAAAATATTAATTTGCGTTTAAAAAAGGATGTAAACTATTCTCAAGAAGTTGTAGTACTTAAAGATTTAGTAAGTAGAATAACAAACCAATTTCTATTTAATGAGAAATATGGATTGAATACTTTCTTGAGCTCCAGAATTAGGCATTTTTATTGCCAGAATAAATTACTGACAGTTTTCTATGATTATCATTTGACTTCAAAGTCTTTAGAGAATACTAGTTCAAATTATAGTGTAAATGAGTATTGGGATGAAAAAGTATCAAATAAAGATCAAACATATGAAAAGTTTAAAGAAGTATTATCCGATTTTACATATAAAATTGATACAAAAGTGAATCAAATAAAAAAAGAATGGTTAAGAATTAAAATTCATGATAATGAAGAAGGAGTATTTGATTATAGGGATTTTGTAAATAACTGTGTTTTAATAATATCAAGTAGTGAAAAAATTAGCCAAGATTATGAAATATTTTATCAAAATGTAATTGATTTGTTCTGGACCTTTACAGAACAGAAATTAATTGTAGTGCGCGAAAAAATTCAAAGTGATTTAAAAACCTATTTTTGGGAATGCATAAATGAGTTAGAGAATAACATGGCTTCTTTTGAAAAGACTAATCTGAATCCTGTGTTTATTGAAATGAAGAATAATATTAACATCTGTAAAACGAAAATAGATAATGTTATTCAAGAATTTACTAATGTATTCTATAAAAGAGATATTTCATATTGCGATTATACAATGCAGGATTTAGTCACAACATGTTTAGAAATTGGTCAGCGATTGAGTGGCGAATTTAAACATGTAAATGTTACACAAGAAATAGAGTGTAATTTCACTTTCTCGGGCGAATCGTTTCCGTATTTTGTTGATATACTTAATATGATACTCAATAATGCTGTAGAGCATCCTGGATTTAAGAAAAAATCTGATATAAATATTGAGATAATAATAAAAGACAATAATAGTGATAATGAAGATTATATTGATATAGTGAGAGAAAAAGTTCCAGAAACGAAATTTGAGAACTATGTTGTTTTAAAGGTAAAAAATAATTTAGACCAATGCATAGATGAAAGTGAATTATTAGAAAAGATTCAAGAAATATTTTCTAATGCAAAAAATCCAGAAATACTTAGAAAATATACTCAGTTAGAGGGAGGATCGGGATTGTATAAGATATATAAGACCTTACAATATAATATCATGGCTCCATATTTTGTATTATATAATGTTGAAAATGGTAATTTTGAACTTATAATACTTATTGGAATTGATAATTTAATTATCTAATAGGGAGTATTTTGAAAGATGGAAATATTGTATGTTGAAGACGAGAAAAATAAAGCGAGGCAGGTAATCCAAGTTATAAAAGAGGGCATACCTTCTGCTAATATCCTCTTGAAAAATTCTTATAATTCTGCATTAGTAGAAATAAACAAAAAAGATATAGATTTAATTCTATTAGATATGAGTCTTCCACTATATGATATTTCCGACTCTATGGAATATGAAGAAGATAATGATTTTGAAACATTTGCCGGAATTGATTTATTAGAGGAACTTGTACGGATAGATAGTGAAAAAAAAGTTATAATCATTACAGCATTTGATGTTTTAGGGGAGGATGATAATAAGATTAATTTATCTCAATTAGACTTAAAAATGAAAAAGAATTATGAGAATAATTATGGAGGAATAGTGTATTATAATGCGTCATCATTAGAATGGTGCCACAAATTAATCGAGTTGATAAAAAATTTACTAATATTATAAAGGAGAAAAGGGTATGAGAATACTGATTGTTGATGATGAATCTGAAAAGTTAAAAGCTATAATGCGTGTTATTCGGGAAATAGATGGTATTGAGGCAAATGATATTGATATTACTCTAGAATTAAATGAGGCAAAACAGAAATTATTGGAAAATAAATATGATTTAATGCTTTTAGATTTAAATATGCCTGAAGTATTAGGAAATGTTCCTGATAAAGAGGCTGGAATTAACTTTATTGAAGAAGTAATGTATATAGATAGTTATAAAAAGCCCAGAGATATTATTATATTGACAGCATATGAAGAATTAGAACAGAAAATAAAAGAAAATAAAAAATTAAAGGGTTTTCATGTTTTAAAATATAATGAAAGGTCTATAGAATGGTCAGAGTACATAAAAGGGAGAGTAGAGTATATACTTGTTTGCGAAGAAAGCGAAAAATCTGAAGAAATTGGAGCGGATGTTGCACTTATTACAGCGGTAAAAACTGAGAGTGAAGCAGTAAAAAAAGTATTTAATAATTTAGAAAAAATTAGTATAAAAAATGATCCGACTATTTATTATAGAATCCAATTAGAAAAAAATATAACTGTGATTATGGCTCAACAATCAGAGATGGGAATGGCAGCGGCGGCAACCTTATCCACTAAAATGATAGAGCATTTTAAGCCTAAATATATTATTATGGTAGGAATTGCGGCTGGTATAGGAAATGATAAGAATTTAGGTGATATTATAATTCCTTCAGAAGTTTGGAATTATAGTAGTGGAAAATATACTGAAAATAAAAATGGACAGGAATCAATGCTTAGTTTTTTGCCAGATCCTGTCTCAATACCATTAGAGGCTAAAATTCGAGAAATTGCTTCTCAGGATTTTAAAGAGCGACTATTTAGAATCAAAAATGAAGCAGATGATGCGCCGGACAATGAGTTAAAAGTTGTTATTGGTCCAATGGCATGTGGTGCTGCGGTTGTGGCCAATAAAGATATAGTGGAAGAATTAATAAAAAAACATCATAGAAAAACTGTTGGATTGGATATGGAGTCATATGGTATGTTTTTTGCTGCTAAAAATGTAGTTGAAACTGGAACAATACCAATATGTATAAAATCTATTTGTGATTTTGCAGATGTTAACAAAGGAGATTCTGTGCAGAAATATGCTGCATTTACAAGTACTTTGTTTGCAAAGAAAATGATAGAAGAAGATTTGGAATTTTAAAATAAATTTAGTACATATAAGGGGCAATTCTCATTTCATACTGCTGTTATATGGTATGGAGATTGTTATATTGTGTTACAGTAAAAATAAACCATCTGCCCTGTAGATGGAGGGAAGATTTTTTAGAATAAGACAATCGCTCGTGTTACAATAAATGTTAGTCTGCAAATCATAACAAAGAACGCAGGAGGCAGCTTACAGAATGAGCAAAATATAAGGCCTGCATCGGGTAGAAGTACATTTTATGTTCGTCCAGACAACAATAGTTTTCGTCCAAAAATACGCTGATTTGGACGAAAAAGAACTGGAGATTAGCAATGAAATTTTTGCTATAGTATTAGTCCGATCTCCGGGAAGAAGCTGTGAAGAAAAATGCCCTCCAGACATCGTACCAGAGAGGGCGTGATACATTTATGAATACTGAAATGCAGATGTTTAACTTTATTGATAACTTCATTCCCTTAATATTGACATAATTTTAAGGGAATGACAGGCTGATTAAGGGAATCAATTTACTCGGTAGTAGCAGGTATTCTTTCCTGAACCTTCCCGTTTCAGCTCACCGGAGGCCACGAGCTTGTGCAGTGCGCCTTCAATGGAACTGACACTGAGTGATGGACATAGTTCGCGGATATCCTGTTTGGTAAAACGACCGATTTTATTTGCGGCGGCGCGTCTAACCATTTCAAGCGCAGGCAGCTTCGTC
>CANQNA010000088.1 GCA_947625005.1 uncultured Bacilli bacterium | reverse complement strand
CCTATATAATTTCCAAGAGTTAAATCTCCAGTTGGTTTTAAACCAGTTAATATTCTTTTCATATAATTCTCCTTTTACATTTTATATTTTGCATAATATTATATAACATTATAATAATATTTTGTCAAAAATTTTTTACTTTTGCTTTCTTTGTGAATTTCGTGAATTTCTAATATCATTTATTAGTTCATTCATATATTTTTTCTCATGAAACGGCATAATAATAACATGATATTGATTTGTATTTTTTATAGAAGCAAGTTGATACTTTATAGCAACATCATTACTTATATTATTAATAACAAAAATATTTCCATTATCTAATCTGATATATTCAATTAAATTTTTATCTAATTGATTTTGAAAATAATTTACATTTCTTGTATATTTATTACTTTCAGAGCGATTTAATATTTTAGATACCCTATAATATGTAGAAAATGGAAGAATTGATCTAGAACCAAGAATAGTATTGTCTTTTTGACCTATATATGTTATATATTTACTTGTTTCAAAACTTTTTTTCCAAATAACAACACCATTAGTTAAGGAACTTCCAATAAATTTATGTAAACTAACAGAAATAGAATCAATATTTAAACTTTTAATATTTATAATCGGGGCTTTATCTTGATTTTTAGGAATACCGCCATAAAATGCAGCATCTAAATGTATATAATAGGGAATTTTTTTAATTTTTAATATATTAATTATTTTTTCTATATTATCTATTGCACCCATTTCAGTTGTTCCCCATGTTAATAAAATTACTGCCGACTTGTGTTTTTTTTGCCAGTTATCTTCAACTTTTTCAATTAAATTAATTATATTTATTTTGCCTTGATTATCACAGTCTATTTTTTCATTTTCTTTACCCAATAATTTTATAAACTTTGATACGCTATAATGTGCAGCTTCTGAATAATAAAAAACACCATCATCTAAAACTTCAAAACCATTTCTTATTCCAAAATAATTTCCTTCAGTTCCTCCTGAAGTTATATAACCTCTATAATTATTCATAGATAAATTTAAATTATTACAAATTTCTTCTACAATTTGATACTCCATGTACTTCGTATCCATTGCATAGTTACACTTATTTTCTTCATTATATGGTTCTCCACAATTATTACAAAGTGGAAGTTGACTTTCATAATATTTTAAAAATTCTTCAATATAATCAATTTCTTCCATATTTGCCGGATATCCAAACATATATTTTTTTAATTTAAGATTTTTGTTCAAACATTCTTTAGCATTTTTAATAATTTCTAAATCCTTTTTATAAAAATTTTTAATTTCAACTAATTTAAATCCTTTTTCTTTATAAGAATTATAAATTAATGTCATCTCAGATTGTAATATTTTTTTCTTAAGTTGATATTCTTTCTTTTTTAAACTTATGATATCTTTTTTTAAAATATTACGTTCATTTTTAGTAAGAATTTTATTTGTGCGTAAAATTTTTTCTAAAAGTGTACTCATATTATAAACACCAACTTTCTATATTTCAAAAACTTCATAAATAAATTTATCGTTAATTACCCTATAATCAACTATGTTTAATTTTTTATATAATTGAAAATCATTTAACAAACTTAATGTATTGGATGGTAATAAAATAGAAAAACGCACAATTTTGATTTGATGTATCATATTATACTTTAGAAACATTTCTATAATTTTTGAACCCCCCTCTATTAATACTTTCCCTTTTGATATTTCTTTTATTTTTTTTAAAATTTTTAAATCATCAGTTTCTTCAAATAAAATAACATTTACACCCATTTCTTTTAAATTTTGTATATATTCTTTTTTATTTTTTAAAAGTAAAATATAAGTTTGATTAGGAATATTTTTAAATATATTACTATCTAAACTTAAATCCGCATATTTATCTATAATCAATCTTATATTATTTTTTTTAGAGTTTAATAAATTGGGATTATCAATTTTTATAGTATTTGCACCAACAATAATTGTTTCATATTCATCTCGAATATCACTTCTAAGCTTTAAAATATTTTCATCAGAAAGTTTATTAAATATTTCTGGAAAATTATTATCATATATTTTAAAATTGATGGACATTCCTACAAATATATCAAACATAAAATTTACCCCCACTTAATGATATTACATCTTTTAATTTAACTAATGCCTTTCCACTATCTATGGTTTCTCTAGCAATTTCTATTCCCTCTTTTATATCTTTTGCCAAACCAGATATATATATTAAAGCTCCTGCATTAAGTAATATTATATCTCGTTTTGCGCCTATCTCTTTTGATGATAATATATCTATAAAAATTTTTGCATTTTCTTTAATATTTTTTCCTTCTTGTATATCTTCTTTTTTTGCTAAAGGTATTCCAAAGTCTACTGAATTAACCTCATATGTATATATTTTTTTATCTTTTATCTCTGTAATTTTAGTAAATCCAATATTTGATATTTCATCAAAGTTATTTCCTTTTTCATCATGACCAGCTACAACCATCGAGTTATTAAAACCTAATTCAATTAATAATTTTGCTGTACGTTCTGTATCATCTGATGCTAGTCCAAATAAAACTCTATCAAAACTAATTCCACTCGCAATTGGTAAAATATAACTTAAAGGATGAACAAAAAAGAACTTTCCTAAATACTCTTGATTCATTTTTGGAAAATATGGTTCAACATCGCAAAAGCCAAAATTTAGATTATTTATACTTTTTTCTAAAATACTAGGATTGTTTTGCAATACATTAAGTCCTAATTCTTCAAAAACATCTGTAGTACCAGCAACACTTGCTTCTGATCTTGAACCATTTTTTAAAACTTTCACTCCTGCAGCTGCTGCAACAATAGATGATATTGAACTTACGTTAAAAGTTTTTACATCGTCTTTTCCACTACCAATAATCCCACATAATGGTGTTTTAAAATTCCTATTAATTTTTAATTCTTTTCTATCATAATTCATTACACAATCCATAAGTCCAGCTATTTCATCAATAGTCGCACCTTTAGTTTCAAGTGCTGCGAAAAATGCACCAAAACAACTATCATTTGCTTTGTCAAATTCATGATTTAATAAATATTTTAAACACAAAAATGAATCCTTTCTTGAAATATTATTACCTCTTATAATACTTCTTAACTTTTCGGTAAAAAAATCTTTTTTATTCGTATACATCAAACCTTTCTTCTGTTCCACTCCAAAAAGATAAAATAATTATTTTTTCTTTTGTATCTAAATCTAAATACCATTTTCCTTTAATATGTACTTTTTCTTGAAGCCTTGCCTGATTAATACCATAATGATTAAATATTTCTATACGATACTCAATATCATTTGAATCTATTCCTTTATAAATTGTTGGAACTATTCCTGAATAAGTATCATCTGTTATAGTTACAACATCATCAAAATAATCAATAAATTTAATATTTCTTTTTAAATTTATATAACCATCCTCCTCCATAAGTGGAACACAAACAATACTAAATTGTTTATTATTTACAAATCCATAAAATCTTCTTTTAAATTGTTTTAAGGCATGCTCTACATCTTTCCCATATCCTGAATCTAACCTTTTTTCTACATATTTAATTAATTCCTCGTTAGTAAATAGTCTTATGTTTGAATTATTAATTTTAGAAAATGACTTTTGTACCTTTTTAGCATTTTCAACTCCATAAATTAAAATGTCTATATCAGAATTTTCTTTATATTTTTCCAATAATAAAGAGCCTTCAATACCAATATACTTTTTATCGATATTAAAATATGTAGATATAAAATTTACAATTTCAAAAACATATTTATTATAATTATATTTAAGTGGTTTTTTTACAATTTTTTCTATAAATTCGACAGGATTATATACTTCTACAATACAATTATCTGGTACTAAATAAACATTTTCATCTAATCCACTTATTTTTTTGTAATATTTCTTAATTAAATTATTTTTATTTTCATACCATTCCTTATATTTCTTTCCTTTATGTTCATTAATAAATTTTGGAAAGCAAAGATATTCATCATCTATTTTATTTATAGTAAACCATATATTATTATCTTTTGTTTTTATAAAATTAGGTATCAATTTCATTCCTTCCTTTACTCTTTAATAAATTCTTTAATTTTTCTTCTTGCCCTTGTGGTTTGCACTTTATTAAGCCACTCTTTTCTTGGACCAAAGGACAAAATATCTGTAATAATTCTCACTCTATCTTTATTATGTAAAACATAATCTACATCAACATTTTTTTCGTTTACTACCGCAGCGACTAATGTATCTCCCAAATCAGAATGAATTGAATAAGCAAAGTCAATTACTGTAGAACCTTTTGGAAGTTCAACTATATCGCCTTTTGGAGTATAGATATATATTATATCTGAAAAGAGCTCTTTTTTTACCTGTGAAACAAATTCTTGATTATCCCCAAACATTTTATTGATTTCTATTAAAGATTGAAAAAATTGGTATTTTTCTTTTAATTGCTTCTGCATTATATTTCTCGCATTATTTCCCTTAATATTCCAATATGCAGTTAAACCAAAAGAGGCAATTTTATCCATTTCAAATGTTCTAATTTGCGTTTGTACCAATCGTTCATCTTCCCCAAAAACAGTGGTATGTAATGACTGATACATATTCGTCTTTGGATTATAGATATAATCTTTAAATCGTTCATTAATTGGATGATATTTTGAATGAATAAGGCCTAATGTTTGATAACAATTTGCAATGTTATCAACCATAATTTTCAAAGCAAGTAAATCATGAATATCTGAGATTTTATCACCTTCTTCTATTCTTTTATATATTCCATAAATATTTTTTGTTCTTACCTTTATCTCATGAGGAATATTTTTATCATTTAATATTTTACTTATTGTATTTAACATTTCATTTAAGCAATGATTACTATCTTGCTCTATTTTTAATTTTATTTCTTCTATTCTTTTATATTTTTCAGGATAAAGATACTTTAATGAAATATCTTCTAATTCATTTTTTATACGATATGCTCCTATATAATAAGCTAACGGAACAAATATATCCATTGTTTCCATTGCATTTTCCTTTTGTTTAAATTCTGATTTAAATTGTAACGTTCGCATATTATGAAGTCAATCTGCAAGTTTAATAACAATAATTCTTACATCTGTTGTAATTCCTGTTATAATTTTTCTAGTATTAGCAAAAGTCTGTTCTTGTTTGGAAGAAAAATTTAATTTACTTATTTTTGTTACACCATCTACTAAATTGGCAACTTCTTTATTAAAATTTTCGGCAATATCTTCTTTTGTAATTATTGTATCCTCCAACGTGTCATGAAGAAGACCTGCACAAATTGTCTCGTAATCTGCATTCATATCTGCAAGTATATATGCAACATTTAATGGATGAATAATATATGGTTCTCCACTTTGTCTATATTGCCCATCATGAAGTTTTTTCGCATATTCATATGCTTTTTCTATCATTTCTCTCTCCGTTAAATCATAATTATGTACTTTCATCATTAAATCATTTTTGTTCAATTAAACATTCCTCCTAAAAAACAAACGGCGAGCTAATTTTTTAATCAGTCGCCGCTTATATTTAACATATAAATCCCATTTATTGAAAGGAAACACATAGAAAATAAAACATTAAAAATGTTTATGTTATTACAAGATTTACACCATGTTTCATATTTTCTTTGCATAATATCACATCCAATAAATTTTTAAATATATTACCATTATTTTTTCAAGAATGCAATATTTTATAGTACTATTCCTATAAAATTTATAAATATAAATTATTGTTCCTTTAATTATTTATTTAATTTATAAATAGCAATAATCATTTTCTTTTTATTTTTTATGAGCCTTTAAATATTTAATTTTCATTCCTTCTTTAGCAAACTTTTCTTCATATTCTGTTTCAACATTATCTATATTTTCTTGATGTAAATCATAACTTAC
>CANQNA010000087.1 GCA_947625005.1 uncultured Bacilli bacterium | reverse complement strand
TAGACCAAGAAGTTCAGGAAAATGTTAGTGTTGTTATTAACGACAATGAGAACAACAGTTTAGACAATATAGTAAATAACCAAAACTATACTAAATCTACTATATTAATTGAAGTAAAAACAAACGAAGAGTTTGAAGAAAATAAAGTTGTTAATTTAAAAGTATATGATTCAAAATATGATGGTACATCTGCTACAGCAACAAATCATTTAGTAATAAAAAATAGTATTAATATACCTGCTAATACATCTAAGTTTAATGTACCAGGGATTATAAATTTAAATAAGTTAGAAAATGGTACATTAACAGTAGAATTAGTTGATGAAGATGAAAAAGTAATTTATAGAAATAAAATAACAAAAAATGTTTTAGATGTTTCAACTAATCCAGCTGATATGGGAGTAGATGTTTCTACAAATCGTATAGATACTCCAAGTGCAAGTGCATCTTTGACATATTACGGAAAAAATACCGCTTCTAAAGTATATTATGTTGTAAAAGAAAATTATAATAATACTGGGAAAGCATCTCCAGAACCCTCAGCTATAACTGAGCTTACAAAAATAGCTAATTTCTCATCAAACAAAGTTACAAATGAGATAGTTTCAACTGAACTAGAAACAGGAACATCTTATGTATTATATTACATTATAGAAGATAACTATGGAAACAGAACAGCTATGGCACATACTGTTATTTCAAAAGAAAAAGGAATTGCTACTCAAGAAGATGCTCCAACTGAAATGACAGAACCTGATTTTAAAACTAGTGATAATTTCTCATGGAAGTTATCTGATGCAGATAGTAATGTTAAAATTACATTATATAAAAATGACAAAATTATAAAAGAAATTATACGAAAAAATTCTAATACTATGGTAAGTTTAAAAAATCAATTAGATGGTGCTGGAAAGTATAAAGTAGAAGTTACTGTATTAGGAAAAGTAGATGGATCTTCTATGGATTCAGAAGTTGTCTCATCTAAAGAGGTAACAGTAACATCTTTATCAGCAGTTTCAGATATAGTATTTACAACTACTGATGATGGTAAATATGAATTATCTTGGAACGATTCTAAAAATAATAAAGACTATGTAGATGAATATGAAGTAGAATTAGTAACTATAAATGCAGATGGAAGTGAAGGCACATTATCAAATAGTGAGAGTGCAACAGTTAAAGATGATGAAAATATAGCAGAACTATCAAACATAAAAGAAAATACAGTATATGCTGCAAAAATAAAAGTAAAAGCAAAAGCAAATATTGGATTAATTATAAGTTCTGAAAAAGTTGTTTCTGCTCCATTTTTTGTTGTAAAAACAGGAAATATCGAAGCAAAAACAATAGAAGAAAATTCAGTAACATTTACAGTAGCAGACTTAGATGATTTAGAATTAAATGGAAATATTCCTACTTGGGAAGTAGAAGTATATACTTTAACAAAAGATACAGTTACATCTCAATGGAAAGTATCTGAAACACCTGTAAAAAAATCTGTAACAGTTTCAAAAAATGAAGATAATGAAGATATAATTGTTGTAGATGGATTAACACCCGATACAAGATATGCATTTAAATTTATAGCTACTGTAGGAACTGCAAAAGGAGAATCTAAGCTTGTTGGTTACACTTCTACTGATCCAGACGGTGCAGATAAAATTGTAACATGCAAAAAAGCTGCAAAATTAGAAAACTTAAAGGTAGTAGAAAAAAATGATGAAAATGAATATGATGAAGGTACTTTCTGTTATACAGCTACAAATATAGCATATATTAACGGTGAAAAATATGATGTAAATACAGAAGGAACTTATTCAGAAGAATTTTCAAACTTAATTAAACAATTTGAAAATATTAAATTATATCCAGACGATGTTATAGTTTCAGCTACAAGTAAAAAACTATCATTCAAATTATCAAATAATGCGTCAGATGAACTTGCAAGTAAAATTATAGCATTTAATGTTGGTAAAGATGTAGAAGTTTCAATTGAAGGAAATACTCACCAAAGAGGAGTTAAAGCAACAGGAGGTATCGTTACTTTAACAGGAAATAATGCATTATTTACAATCGAAACAGGCTCAGCAGCTGCAAAAACTATACTTGATAAAGGTGTAAGTGTAACAACTACTGATGAACAAGAACTTACAGTAAAATCTAATGCTATAATTAATGGAACAAAAGTTACAGCAACTGCAGAAGCTATCATAAAAACTGATCCTACTACACCAAAACTACAAGTTGTTGTAGATGGAAGCTCAAAAACTGGATATACATTTGAAAATAAAGAAAATTCTGATGTTACAATTGAATTTGTTTCATTGAATGAAAATGGAAGCGATCAACAATTAGGAAATGTTACTATTTTATCAAATGGTGGAAAAATTACAGTACAAACAGATACTGATGCCAAAGTAGGTGTTTTAGCTCCTATCGAAGTAGAAGTACAAAAAGGTGAAGCTGAAGTAACTATGAAAGATAATTACTTATCTGGAAATAAAACTGTAACAGTTAAAGAAGATACAACATTAACAGTTAATGTAACTGCTAAAGTAAAAGCAACAAATGCTTTAGAGGGACTAAGTGTTGATTCAACAATTGAAGAAATAATCGCTGCTGGGATAGATGGTGTATCTGATGAAGCTAGTGCAAAAACTATTAAAGATTACCTAGATTCATTTGGTTTAAGTGGTACAGGCGCTAAAATTACTGTAGAAAAAGAATCAGATGAAGTAACAATATTATTTGAGAAACCAGTAACAGATGTAACGATAAAAAATATAAAATAATATTTATATAATAATTTATTTTAAACCATAACCACCAGTCGTTTTTTCAAGCTAAAAGCTCCAATCATAACCACCCGTGAACGGGTGGTTATGATTGTATATATGCTTCCGGCTATGCAGATATTAACAAAGGCTTTAGCTTTGTAATATAGCCTTTTAGGCGTTATGAGTAAAATACCTCCGGCTTAGCTTAGCCAGAGGATTTATTAATTATTTTATTCACTTTTTGTTGTTACAGATTTTCCTGCTTCTACAATAAATGTAACTACATTTGAACCTTCTTTGACTGTGTAGTGAGCATCTGTTGCCTCAGTTGCTTTAAATTGATATTTAGAATCTGTAATTACAACTGCTGCAACTGTTTTAACAGCTTCAGCTTGTTTAGCATCAGCTTTTGTAGCAACTTTGTCTAATATTAAATCAACTGTTAATTGTTTTTCTTCATCAGAATTTTTAACTGTTACATTATCAAATGTATATCCATTATTAGATAAGTCAACTTTTCCTCCTAAAACGGTTACATCTCCACCAGCAACAGTATTTGTTAATACTTTTAATCCATCTTCACTTGCAGTAATTTCTAATTCTTTTTGCTTATTTGAATCTAAAGTTAATGCTACTTCTCCAGAAACTTTTGATGAATCAACTTTTAATGTACCTCTAGTGCTTCCAGTAGTTTCAAATGAGTTGTTAGCAACTAATTTTACAGGAGCAAGTTTGTCATCTACACCCTCTGTAAATTTAACATCATTTATTGTAACAACTTTCTTACCACTTGCTAAAACTACAGAAGTATCTTTAGCAACTTTTAATTCATCATTATCTTCATTAACATTAGCTGTAGTAACTGTTAAACCTGATAAATCGAATTTAGCAGCTACTCCATTTAATGTAATTGCAGTTAAATTTCCTTTTACAGTTGTCATTGCACTATTTCCAGTTATTTCAACTTTTGTAGCTTTTTCAACTGAAGTTAAATCATATGTTGTTCCAGCACTTGGAGCTTTTAATTCTAATTCTGTAACTTTATTGCTTTCTAATTTAACTGTATCGTCTTCTTTCATTTGTTTTAATAATTCTATAACTTTTGCTATATTAGCATCATCTTCTGCTTTATATGTTGCAATTTTATTATCTGTAAGTCCAAGATATAGAACATTATCTTTATATGTTACATTATTTTCTGCTAATACTAATGTGTCTCCAATAACTGCTCCTTGATTTTGCATGCTCTTCTCATAATCTTTATATGTTAAAGTAGCCGTTATAGGTTCAACATCAAATGTACATTTAACATCTGATGTAGCTTTCTTTTCACAAATAGTTGTTGAACCAGCATTATTTGTTATTTTAGTTGCTATTGTGAAAGAATATGTTTCTCCATATAATAAATTATCTGTATCTCCATCATATTCATAAGGTTTTGCTACGAATACGTTTGAATCTGTAGATTTTGTCCATTCTCCATTTTCAGCTTTATAATATAATTCATAAACTATTTTATTTGAATCCGAACTTGTTGCTAGTTCATAATCATCTGTTGGAAGTAAAGTTCCTGTTAAAGTAACTTTTAATCCATCAACTTTTGATATTTCTAAATCTTTAATTCCTTCTATAACATAATATTCTGTATGATCAGCCTTTGTTGATTCTTTAGAAGTTGCTAATACATCTGCTGCAGGATTTGCAACTACAGTAAATATATATGATCCTAATCCATAAGATTCAACATTTAAATCTGTTAATATATCGCAAGAAGTTTTACTTCCAACACCTTTTGTTAAAACTACATCATCAAAATTCTTTGAATCTGCATTATATTTAATAACTTTTACAGTATAGTTTGCTTTTTCTGTATTTCCTGCAACTATCCAAGATAATGTTGTTTTATCAAGTGTAGTTGTAATACTAGATACGAAAGGTTGAGGTGTAAATGTAGCTGAAAGAACATTTGAATCTTTTTTATCAATATTATCAGCTACTGCATAAACATTAACTTTTACATTTCCAGTACTTCCTTCCATAGCTAATAATTCTTTTATGGCATCAAATAAGTCTATTTGTTTTGTTTCTTTAGAGTCTATAGAAACAATTTTTGTATTTGATGCGCAAATTAATTCAACTCTATATCCTACTAAATATGGTTCATCGTCTTCATTATTCCAATTCCATTTAAATGTAGCTTGTGTTTCAGCTATTTGTTGTAGATCTGTAACTGCTTCTATTTGATCAACACCATTTTTGGCTACTTTTGCAGCAACAATATTTGTTGAATTTGTTCCTGTTTTTGTTTGTGCAACAAGATATACTACATAAGCTTTTGCTGCATCTGTTATACCTTTATTATCAAGAGTTAGAGTTGGAGTACTCCATTCACTAGTTGCTTTTGTTCCATCTGAAAGAACTTGTTCAACTGTTGGAATAGCTTCTCCAGAATCTTTTACTAAATAGTAAAGTGAAGTAACATCTCCTTCTGTACCTAAACCTATTTTAACTTGTGTAGCACTTGAGCGGTTTACACTTTTTACTGTAAGTATTGGTGCTTCAGCAGACTTTGTTACTGTTTGTTCTGCTGTTGATACTGAAACAGTATGTGTGTCTTCTTTAACTACTCTAGCTTTTACTGATAATTTTCCATCAGCAAATTCACTTAAATTTTCAAAAGTTTTTGCTTCTGTTTCACTACCAGCTACATGTGTTGTATATACACGAGTTAAGTCTTTTTTATCTTTATCTTTACCTTTTACAGTAAATTCTACAGTTAAATCATCAGCATTTAATGTATCAAATTTTACATATAATTTTGCATTTGTAACATTTGCTGCATTTACTTTATTTTTTTTATTTACTGAAACTGTTTCTGCAACTCCTACTTCACTTGGAGCATTTAATTTAATATAGTTGAAATTAACTGTTTCATCAAATGATGTTGCTGAATCTGTTGCTCTTAATGTGTTTTCCTTATTTTCCTTTAAAATATCTGTTGCTGTTATTACATAAACAGGAGCTTTAGCACTATCTACTTTAGCATCAGCAATTAGTGTTCCATTTACATAGAACTTAGGACTTGTTACTTCTTCACTTAATGTTACAGTTATTTTTTCTGTACCATCTGCTTCATAAGAAACGATTTTAGTATCCTGAACTTCTTGGTCTGATTCATAAAAGTAAAAATACAAGTTTTTATTGATATATCAACGAAAATTAATCTTACAC
>CANQNA010000086.1 GCA_947625005.1 uncultured Bacilli bacterium | reverse complement strand
GCCATTA
Source organism: uncultured Bacilli bacterium (assembly GCA_947625005.1). The sequence goes on along the minus strand of CANQNA010000086.1, from coordinate 6,087 downwards.
TGAAATTAACTCCCTATTTTAGGGAGTTTTAATTTTTTTAGGACTTATTTAGGTCTTAATTTTAAAAAAAATATAAAAAAATTGACAGATAAGACACTCTTTTTTCGCCTTATCTGTCAATATCATTTAATCTATTAATAGTTTCTTTTTTCTTTTTAGGAAACATGTGATAATATGTACTTTCAATAGTTTGTACTGTATCCCCAACACGTTCTGCTACATCTCTACTATCACAACCTAGATAAATAAGTAATGATACATGTGAATGTCTAAATCCATGAATTGTAATATGTTTCACATTTGCAATTTTAATATATTTGTTAAAATGTCTTCGTAAAGTCGTATTACTTGTTGGCTTTAAACCACCGAAAAGATACCATTGCTCATTATATCCATATATTTTTTGCTGTTCATTTTGATAGATTAATAATAATTTTATTAAATAATCATCTAAATCAACGATTCTAATAGAATTTTTTGTTTTAGGTTTAATTATTAAGCCATGAGCTAGTTCTTTTGAAATATTTAAAGTTTTATTTTTTAAATCAATATCATTCCATCTTAATGCTAAAAATTCTCCAATTCTTAACCCTGTTCGATATAGAAATATAAAGATTAGTTTATAATAAAAATTATCAACATATTTTATAAAATGATTAAATTCGTCAATCGTCCAAAAATTAAATTCGCTATCTTTTAATTTTTCTTTAGGTTTATCATTTCTAAATTTAGTCAAATGATTCGCAATTTTAATATCAAAATCATAATATATACTAGCATACTCAAAGCATTCACGACAGTAACTAATTAGACTATTTGTATAATTAATTGACAATTTTTTTTGTTCCATAAAATTTAAGTAATCATTAATAATTGTTGTATTGATACTTGATAAATTGTAAGATTCAAAAAATGTTAATATATTTTTATCTAAAGATGGTTTTAAATTGTTTGCATTGGTTATTTTTAATTTCTTTTTCTTTATTTCCCACCAGGAATTGTAAAGGCAAGGAAAATCGATATTTTTATAAGTAAGTTTATTATTTTTAATACGTTCTAAAAATATTCTTTCCTCTTCTTTGGCAATAGTTTTGCTTTTATATTTTTTGGATTTTTTCTGTTTCCTTTTGCCATATACATCAGTATAATAGCAACGATAATACCAACTATTTCCATTTTTGGGTAACAATTTTTTATTTTTTTCTTGATAAACAGACATATATTTAATTCACGACCTTTCTATATTTCAATATCTAAATCATTTTTGTCTTTATTTTCATCTTTATCATACTCACAATTGATAGTATCTGCTAAATCCTCGTATTTTTCGTAATCTTCAATTTCTTTTTGTGTATCTCTAGCTAGTAACTTATCAATCGCACGACACATTTTTTTGAATCTATTTTTCCATTTATTTATTTCTTGTTCAAATTTATTTTTTAAGATACCTATATTATTTTCTAAAATATCTATTAAATCATTAAGTCTATTTATTTCAGTTTTTTGTTTTTTAATCGTTGATTTTTGTTCTTTAATTAAATTATCTCTCTTGATTAGTTCTGTATTATTCTTAAAACTTTCATTTTCAGTTGTTAATTTTTTTATGGCTAAATCTTTAGTTTTAATTTCATTTTGCTGTAAAATATTAATTTGTTCTAAACCTTTAGAATAATCTATAATATTTTGTATATCATTTGAGTTATATCCAACTATTGTTTTTTTAGGATTTAATACATCTTTATTAACAGCTTTATTGACTTCTATAAGACTATTTTTAGAGGTTTCAATAATCTGTAAGGTTTCTTCTTTTTCTTTCTTTAAATTCGCTAATTCAGCCTTATTTTCTTCAATTTCATATTCTATTTTGGTTTTATGTTCTATATGGGCTCCAATATTTCCTCTATCTAGTTTAAAACCACGTTTTGTTATGTATTCATTAAAACTATCTTGCATTTTAGCAAAAGAATTTTGTCCACCCTTATTTTTCCAAAATTGGTCATTATTTAGAAAACATCCTTTCATTTTTTCATAAACAATTTGTCCATTATTATCACGTAATAACTTTGGAACAAAAGTAATTTCTCCATTTTTATTTGTAATTTTATCTTTAATGACTTTTCCATCTTTATCTTTAACATAACATTTTCGACTTACTTCATTTACAATAGGTAAGAAATAAGCTTGTAAGTGGGGTGTATCTTCGTCATAATGTATTTGAGCAAGAATAATATTTTCTTCTCCTACAAACTCTTTTAAATAATCCATACAAGAATCAAAAAAATAAGTTACAGCTCTTGGTATATCTTCATTAGACTTTATATAAGGCACTTTTACAATTTGTCCTTTTTTGTCACCTGTTTGATATATTCTATCGCTATCAACGAATTTCATTCCTAATGCTTCAAAGAACTCATAACCACTAGTAAATGTGATTCCGTTTAATAAATTTGTGTTAGACTTTTTTAAGTATTCTATATTTCTTTTTTTTAAAATTTGTTTAACTTCTTGATAAAGGTTCCTTTCATTTATAGATACATAATTAATATTGAATTTACTTCTATCTTTATCATAATTTCCTGTACCTTTTCTATCGTTCATTTCTACTCCAATATTATATAAATCTTTTTGCTTAAATTTTGTTTCTACTCTTAGTACTTGTTTACCATCATACAATAATATCTCTCCTTTACTATACAAAAGTCATTTTATGACCTATCTCACTAGGGCATAGCCCAAATCGTGAGTTTAGGGGCTTCCCCTAAAAATCCCTTTTACTTGTTTTCACAAATGCCTAATCTTACGAAAAGGCAAATGTTACAAACAAGTCTGATAACCAAAGCAATATGCTTTAGTTATCTCGTTAAAAAGTTTACTATCGCCACTTTCATTTTCTTTCGAAAACAAAACGTGCCACGTTTCCTTTTTAACTTAATCTTTATAAAAATTATTCATTTTCATAAATTGGTTCTTGGTATTTTGCAATATATGTTCTTTCGTTAGAAGTTCTTTTTTGCGTAACACTAAGTCCTTCTTTTTTTAATTTATCTAAATTGTTGTTTAATAATTTTCCAAATGTGGATGGTGTAATAGGTAAATTTAATTTACTTGTAATTTCACTTGCAGTAAAAGAAAATTCTCCTTGCTTAATTGCGTAATTTAAAAAAATTAGTATATTGTAATTTAAATCTTCACACTCAACTTCTGATACTTCAAATATTAAATTGTCATTTCTTTTTAAGATTAATTCTAGGCCTTCATAATCTCTACTTTCATAGTTCAGTATGATTTTGTTTTTTATATTGTTATCTTGCATTAAAGTAATTTTTCCGTCAATAGACCCATCAATAGCTGTACTTCCAAGAGAAGTATTGTTCTTGTTCAAATGGTGAATAATGAGTATTGTAAAATTATATTTTTTACATAATTCTCTAAATTTTGGAATCACAAATTGTCCCATATCTTGATAATTATTTAAATCATATCTATTGTTTAAATCAATTCCACTAAACATATCAATTATTACAAATTTACCATTGTATTCAGCTGAAAAGGTTTGGAAATCTAATTGCAAATCCATTAAGTTCAATTTTCTTTCATTTGGATTTTGTTCTATAAATAAAAAATTAGAATCATTAAACTTCAAACCCATTTTATCTATTCTATCAATTAATTGCGTTGTATTCATTTCTGTGCTAATATATAAAACAGGTGAAGGAGAAGTCCTAAATCCTAGAAAAGGTGTGCCTGTTGCAATGGCATTCGCAAGCTGAAGTGCTAATAACGACTTGCCAACCTTTGGCCTTGCAACAAGGCAATATAACCCTTGAGATTTCATAAGATTATCAACTATGAAATCTTTTTTTATGAAATTTTTTCTCATTTCCGTTATTGTTTGCATTTTTCCCTCTTTAGGCTACTATGTCTTTTGCCATTTTTTGAAGATAACTAATATTTATCTTTAAATAACTAACGACTTCATTCATAGGTAATAATTTATTTGGTAAAGAATAACCTCTATTACTTAAATCAAGTTTTATATCATTTCTTAACTTAAGAGCATTATTTTTTCCTAATCCTGTAAGTTTTTGTAAATCATTTAAATCGCACCATTGTTTAGATATTAAAGTTAAAGTTTCTTTTGCACTCATATAATTACCTCACTTTCTATATGTATGGTTTTAGTTTTACCAAAAACTCCCTTTAAGGATGTATATATAGTTATTAGCCATATATGTAACGAAGATTTTAGATAATCTACAACTCTCGTACCAATAGAGATATTTTGCCTTGTATTTTTTACGAGTCGGCAAGTATCGGCGATTTCCGGCTCTTTTTAAAATTTCAAAGAACATTATCTAGGGGCATTTTGGACACTTTGACTTGAATTTAAAAGGTTGCCATTATGCCCCTTGACAAATTCAATATAACTCGAATGGGGCTTTTTGTCAACATAAAAATTTTAAAAAAGTTTAATTTTATTTATTTTAAAATAATTTGGCTAAATGGACAAATTGCACCAAGATATGCTATAATTTGAATTATCTAGGAGGGATTTCTAATGTCAAATGATTCTATTAATAAAACTATGGGAAAACACATGATAGAGTTAAGAAAGCAATTTAATTTATCTCAAAAGGAAATATGTCAAGTAGTCGGTATAAAAAGAGATACTTATAAAGACTATGAATTAGGAAGAAGAACTACTCCTTTACAAGTGCTAAAGGACTTAGCAACCTTTTATAAAGTATCAACCGATTATTTTTTTCAAGATATGCCTACCTTATCTCCAAAAGAACAAAAACGTTTGATGGAATATTCAAATTCGGTTGCGAATAATAAACAAAAATATATAGCTCTTGATTTAAATAATCCTGATTCTATTATGGAATACTTTTCCAAAGAAGAGAAAAAAATTCAAAGTAAAGTTCGTTTAAGAGTTAAAAATTTAAGAATTGAAAACAGAAAAACGCAGGAAGAAATCGCAAAAGTTTTAGAAGTGACAAAATCTACCTATAACAAATACGAAAATGGAAAAAGAAAATTAAACAACGAAGTTATTAAAAAATTAGCTGATTATTATAATATAAAAGTAAGTGATTTAGTAGATTAAATGACAGAAGTGACATTAAAAAATGGGAGTACCCCTCCCAAAATTTGTTGTCATTCCGTCATTTTATTTCTTACTTATTTTTTCTTTTGTATAAGTATTTCTAAATCTAGTTCTTTGGCTATTTTTCTTAAAGTTTTCATATTATAAGTATAAAGTTCGGATTCATAATCATAAATTGTTCTTTTATTTTTACCTATTTTCTTGGCTAAATCTTCTTGAGTTAAGTGATTCCATTCTCTTAATATCTTTAAAATTTCACCATCTGAATAGTCATTTAACTTAATTTTCATATAATCCCTCTCATTTATAGTTGAAATTATAAATTAAATCGTATATGATATTCTTATAAAACGTATGTCATATACGTCGAAAGGGTAGGCTATGTATGAATAAAGAGATAATTTTAAAAGAAGGAGATATATTAAAAATATCAAAAGAAAATTCGAATGTTAGAATGATTATAAAATGTATGGGAGAATTTTTACATTTTGATGAAGAAAAAGTGGACCGAATGGAAGAATTGGAAAACTTACCTAAGAAAAAAATAATTGATAAAGATACTATAGAATATGAAGTTGACGAAGGATTATATGTTTTTTATCATACTATGGATGCTTTATATCAAAAATTTTATGGATGCTTACCCAAAAGTCTTGAAAAGAAAATTGTAGAGCTTATGGTTGAACTTTTAGAAGTAGCAGAATATTCTGATAATAGGGATGTTAAAACAGAAGAATTTTTAAAACGAGTTACCTATGAAAGTAAATAAGAAATTTTAGGTCTTATTTAGGTCTTAAAATTTTAAATTTAAAAAAATATATTTAAATTCTTTTGTAAAAAATTTGTAAAAAATAAATAAAAATAGGGAGTTTTATTTAGAAATAATTAGAATTAAATAGTAAAAATACTCCCTACATCGGGCGCCATTATGAAATTAAGGGGCTGTCTCAAAATTAAGTGATTGATTTTGTATCGGT
>CANQNA010000085.1 GCA_947625005.1 uncultured Bacilli bacterium | reverse complement strand
AACAACCAGTATTTACTCAAAATGAGGTAACAGAGCAACCAACAGAACAACCAGTATTTACTCCAAACGAGGTAGCAGAGCAATCAACAGAACAACCAGTATTTACTCCAAACGAGGTAACAGAGCAATCAACAGAACAACCAGTATTTACTCCGAATGAGGTAACAGAGCAACCAACAGAACAACCAACATTTACTCCAAACGAGGTAGCAGAGCAACCAACAGAACAACCAACATTTACTCCGAATGAGGTAACAGAACAACCAACAGAACAACCAGTATTTACTCCGAATGAGGTAACAGAACAACCAACAGAACAGGCTACTGAATCACAAGCAAATCAAACAAATCAAAATAATATGTTATAAAGTATATTAATAACTAATATAATATATTAGGTTTCAGAATTAAAATTATTGATAAATCCTATCAATAGTTTTTTTATTTTTTCAATCATAAAAACTAAATTTCTTTTATGAAAAAAGTGAATATATTTTTACTCACTTTTACCTATATTAATTCTAATACATAAGATTTATAATTTAAAATCTTCTATTTCTTCATCAAACATATTTTTACCATCAAAATATGTTCTAGGTTTTATTTGATGAATTAATGCAACAATATTACTTGGAAATTTCTTTATTCCCTCATTAATCTTACTTGTATATTTGTTATAAAAAGATTTTGCTGCTTCTAACTTTTCTTCAGAATCTTGTAACTCATTAATTATTTTCATGAAGTTTTTATTTTTATTTAATCCTTCGTAATCCGAACGAACTTGTTTAATTACGCTAATTGCTTCATTGATTTTTCTGTCAAAATCAAAGGTACTAATATCTTGAGTTTTTAATTTTTTTAATTCTTCAAATAAAGTTATTTCTTTTTTTGTAACTTTTTTTATAATTGCTTCACTTTCTAATATTAAATCATATTTTTTTCTTAATTCTTCATCAATAATATTTTCTGCTTCGTTTACTCTAATATTTAAAACTTGAATACGATTATATAAAACTATATATAAAATTGCTAATAAACCACCAATTGCAATTAATGAACAAATTACTATTAAAATAGTATTCATACTATCACCTTAAATTTATTATAACATGCTCTAGTTTTATTTTAAAGATTATTTTGGTAAAATATAACAGGTGATATAATGAAGATAAAACAAGTTGTAGTAGGAGATTTAGAAGAAAATTGTTATATTGTAAGTAAGGATAGTCAATGTCTAATTATTGATCCTGGAGATAACCCTGAAAAAATTATAAGTAATATAAAAGAAGAAGTAGTGGGAATTGTTATAACTCATTATCATTTTGATCATATAGGAGCTTTAGATATAATAAATAAACTTTATAATGTTCCTATTTATGACTATAAAACATTAAGTACTAATACTATTAAAAATTTTACTTTTGAAATTATTGCAACTCCTGGACATACTAAAGATTCTATCACTCTATATTTTCCCAATGATAAATTAATGTTTTGTGGTGATTTCATTTTTAAAGGAACTATTGGAAGAACTGATTTACCTTCCGGCGACTTTAAAGAAATGCTAAAAAGCATAAAAAAAATATTAAGTTATGATGAATTTATCACTCTTTATCCGGGGCACTATAAAAAAACTACTATCAAAGAAGAAAAAGAATTTTTAAGCAAATTAATTGCAGAATATTCAGAAGTTTGATATTATTAAAATAGGAGAGTGTTCATATGAAGCCAACATATAATAAAGGATTTTTATATTTTTTAATTTTTATTGTTATCTGTTTATTTGCTTTTTTAATATTTTTAGTTTATATAAAGAGAGAATATAATGTTGCAGAAGAGCAAAAAAGTACAACAACTTCAACGACAACAACAATGCCAATAAAACAAGTCATTACTTTAAATGAAACAACTTTAGAAGATTTAAATCTAAATTTAGATAATAACTTTGATGAAACATACCAAATAAATATACAAGGTAATACAAGTGATTTAAGAATTCAAAACGAATTTACAGAGACTCCTAATACCAAAACAAATCATTTGAGCTTTTACTTAAATAATGAATTGTGTCAGGAATTAAATCAAACATATAATAAAAATACTAATGTCCAAAATCTTAATTTTAATTATTTATCTATATATAATAACGAATATTTAGTAATTGACTATACTACACAATTAGATAATTCTAGTTTAGAAGAAGAATATGTTTATTTTTATAATGAAGAAACAACTTTAAATTTAAAATCACTTAAATATGATAATTTTAGAGTAACTTTTAATGAATCAAGAATTTATTATTATTCAGACAATACAGGTTCATATGATTTAAATAAAGAATATACGAATAATATTACTAATAATACTTTACAAGTAAGTGAATATTATTTAGAAATACAAAATAATGAATTTACTAATTATACTGAAACTAATAATACTACAACTATAACACTATAAATTATTTAACTGTTCTTATATTACAATAATGTGAATTCAGAAAAAAACTTTGCTAGTATTGGCAAAGTTTTTAAATTGTTGTATCTGCATAAGGATAATTATAATTTATTCTTTCATCAAATTCTACATAATTTAAATAAATCATTAAAATTAAATACCATTTTCCTGTATTTGGATCACTCATAATTAAATGGTCTCTACCTGCAGCCTCAATTATTCCATCATAAATTGAATCTTTCCAAGCTGTACTATCTGGATAACTTACATATGCTTTTGCTCGTTTTCCTTTATTTAATCTTAAAATGTTTTCAATATAACTTTGTTCCATAGGTAAAGGATTAGTATTAAATCCATTAGTATCTACAGGTACTATGTTATCAGTATAATTAGTTGTGTTAGTCGCTCCAGGAAAAGTTGGATTTTGATAATATGTTCCGTTCATAATTTCACCTCAAAAAATTATATGTATCAATTCTTTTTTTATGTTGATTTTTTAAGTGTTTATTTGTATACTAGGAACGAAAGAAGTGATTTTCATGAAAGAATATTCTGAACAAGAATTAGTAAGAAGAGAAAAATTAGAAGAAATAAAACAAGTTTGTAATCCTTATCCAGACAAATATGAAAGAACTCATTCTTTAAAAGAAGCGAAAAAATTAAATGATGGAGAACAAAATGTAAAAATAGCAGGTAGAATTATCTTTATGCGTAAAATGGGTAAATTAAGTTTTGTTCGTATTCGTGATATTGAAGGGGATATGCAACTAGAAATTAAAATAGATGAAGTCGGAGAAGAAGCTTATTCTTTTTTCAAAAAACAAATAGATACAGGAGATTTTGTTGGTGCTGAAGGAGAAATATTTACTACTCAAACTGGGGAGAAAACAGTAAGAGTAAAAACTTTAACTTTTCTTGGTAAAGCTTTAAGACCACTTCCCGAAAAATTTCATGGATTAACTGATATTGAACAAAAATATCGTCAAAGATATACTGATTTAATTATGAATGAGGAATCCAGAAAAGTATTTCTTGGTAGAAGTAAATTATATGCCTTCGTTCATAAGTATTTAGGAGAACATGGTTTCTATCAAGTTGAAACTCCAATTTTACAAAACGCTGTATGTGGAGCGAGTGCTAAACCATTTTATACTCATCATAATGCTTTAGATATTGATTGTAATTTAAGAATTGCTCCAGAAACTTATTTAAAACAATGTATTGCTGGAGGATTTGATAAAGTTTATGAAGTAGCTAAATGTTTTAGAAATGAAGGTATGGATACAGAACATTCTCCCGAGTTTACTCAAATAGAATGGTATGCAGCTTATTGGAATTTTGAAGATAATATTAAATTTTATCAATCTTTTATTCAAGAATTAATTTTATATTTAACTGGCTCAACTACTGTAGAATATCAAGGACATACACTTGATTTTGGTGCTTCTAATTGGAAACGTATAAATTATGTTGAAGAAATGACTAAAGTATTTGGTTTTGATTTTCTAACTATTGAAAATCCTAATACATTAAAAGAAAAGATAGTTGAAAAAAAATTATTTACTTTAGAAGAATTAGCAGAATATAAATCATTAAGTCAAATTATTGATTTTGTTTATAAAAGAAAAATTAGAGAAAATATTATAGAACCTACTATAATTTATAATTATCCAGCTGTTATGATTCCACTTGCTCGTAGAAATGATGAAGATCCAAGAAGAATTGATGTTTTTCAAGTTTTAGTTGCCGGTACTGAATTATGCAAAGCTTATTCTGAACTTGTTAATCCAATTACCCAAAGAGAAGCTTTTGAAGATCAACTAAAGGCTAAAGCAGAGGGCGATGAAGAAACTATGGATTTAGATGAATCATTCTTATCAGCTATGGAACAAGGTATGCCTCCAATATCTGGATTAGGTTTTGGAATTGATAGATTACTGATGATAATTTATAATCAACCATCTATTAGAGATGTAATCCTTTTCCCACAAATGAAGACAAAAAATTAATCATATTTTCTAAAAATATGATTTTTTTGTGAAAAAAAGTCGAAAAAATCTTTAAATCTTAGATTTTATGCTATAATTATTGTGAGGAGGTTAAAGATGAAAAGATTTCAAAAGAATGGTTTATTTAAAATAACAGGGTTAATGGTATTATTAACAGTAATCTTAACTTGGTTGATACCTTACGGTTATTTTCAAGGTGGAGAATTAGTTACAGAAGAAATAACTAGAATCGGATTATTTGATTTCTTTACTTATGGACTTTTAGGATTATACTATTTTACAGTATTAGTTACATTCCTATTAGTATTATGTGGATTTTATCAATTACTATCACGTATTCCAGCTTATCAAAGATTAACAGATTCTTTTGCCAAAAAATTAAAAGGAAAGGAAATTTTATTTGCTACTTTAAGTTCATTTGTAATAGCAGTTTTAACTAGTTTTGCTAGCGAATATTTTGTTGTATTAGCATTCATACCATTTATTGTTACAATTTGCAGTAAATTAAAAATGGATAAATTATCAACATTTGCTGCTTCATTTGGTGGAATTTTAGTAGGAATATTAGGAGCATTATATAATTCTAAAATAGTTGCTCTAAATGTTTCAACATTTGGAATTGAATATAAGGATACTTTAGTAGTTAGAATTATCTTATTTGCACTAGCATTTATAATTTTCTCTGTATTTAATATTTTACATATGAGAAAATCTTTAAAAGATAAAAAAAGTGAAACTACAGAAGATTTATTCCTTGAAGAAACTAATACTAAAGATAAAAGTGCTAAATGGCCTTTAATAGTTGTTCTAGCAATTGTAGCAGTAGTTGCAATTCTAGCTTATATTCCTTGGGGCAAAGCTTTCTCAGCTGAATGGCCAACACAAGCTTTAACTTGGATTCAAGAAGTAACTATTTTTGATCATGCAATATTTAGTTATATTTTAGGAAATGTTACTGCTTTTGGAGAATGGGATATCTTTGGTGTTCAAGTCTTATTATTAACAGCTACCTTGTTATTAAAAATCATTTATAAAGTAAATTTTGATGACGTTTTAGAATCTTTTGGTGAAGGATTTAAAAAAGCAGGAAAATTAATAGTTATTATGTTACTTGCTTATATTGTTCTTGAATTCTCAGTAATGTATCCAGTATTACCAACAATTAGTAATTGGATTTTAGGTTTAACTGATAAGTTCAATGTAATAACTTCATATATTGTAGGATTACTAAATTCATTATTTACTGTTGAATATCAATACACAACTAGTTTAATTGGATCACAACTAGCAACTCTATATGCTAATAGTGCTAATGTATTATCTTTCATAATGCAATCAGCTTATGGTTTAATTAGTTTCTGTGCTCCAACAAGTGCTATTCTTTTAATCGGTTTAAGTTATTTAGATATTAAATATACTAATTGGTTAAAATATATTTGGAAGTTCTTAGTTGCTATCTTAATAGTTACTGTTGTAATAGCTTTCATAATAGCATAATTTAAATTGTTACATATTGATATGAACCCCGTTTCTTAGACATAAGAAACGAGGTTTTTATATTAGTAAATTAAGTTACAAAGATAAAATAAAAAAGTTAGAAAGTTATTTAAAAGATAAAAAATAGGATGACGCACGTCATCTTATATTTTTAAGTAAAAAGAACTATAATAAAAATATAAAATAAAAATAGGA
>CANQNA010000084.1 GCA_947625005.1 uncultured Bacilli bacterium | reverse complement strand
ATATCAAGTAACTCTAATAAAAACAATAGTAATAATAGCAAAGATGATGAGGTGTCATTATGTACTAGGAACGTGCTCTCCTTTAAGTGAACCGCCTATAAAAACTTCAAATGCGTCAGCTATTATATCTCTGTCTGTATCTATCAAACAGTAATTTTGAATTTTCCCAATAATGTAACGTAATGTATGGCCGTCAAAATCAATTGTATCAGCTTCATCTAATACATCCTTATATTTAGTTTTAACTTTTAAAAATAAAGTATCTATTCTTTCTTTAATTTCTTGATCACTGTCACATTCTGAAGCACGAAATGTGACCATGTCATCCATTTTAGTAAATCGCTCATCATATATTTTACATAAAATTAAATGTATCATTTCTTTTGCTATCGCTTCATCTCTGTTAACTCCAACACTATTTCCAGCGATATATCCTCGTAATTCGGCAAAAATATCTTTTAAATTGTGTGTACTTTTTAAATCTTTTCTTTTATATAATCCTATTTCTTCAAGTTTTTGATTATACATGGGTATAGCAGGTATCTCTCTAAAGTGGATATTACCAGATTCCTCAATCTTTTCAATATATAAACTTTCAATGCCATTATACCAAATTCCTATTTTAGCTTCACAAAATTTTAAATAATCTTCTAGTTGATCTTGCCCATCTTTTCTTGTAGATTTTTTGTTTTCTACAACAATTTTTAATCTTTTGTTATTATCGCTATCATATTCAAAAACGGCAATATCAATTGGATAACCTCTTTTATCTGATGGTGAAGACTTAACTCTATATTGTGGATGAGTTTGAATCATATTCTTCGGATATCCGTAATCTTCAACTAAAATTTTTGAATATGGTTGTACAGCGTTTATTTCTTCTGGTGTAGCGTTAACCTCTAAACCAGATATATAATCTATTATTTTTTCCATTTTAGAACCTCCACGTCTGATATAAATATTATAGCATATAATTCAACAATTTTAGTATTGTTTGGAATTAATTGAGCATAGGAATTTTTGTATGGCGATATAAATTAAATACTGGTTATACAATAATATAACTTACAGATTTAATTATATACTAAATCTTAAAAAGCAATTCCAAAAGTATTACTACTTTATTTGTCCTTTACATTAAATTTTATTGCTTTTGAATACTTAATTTTACAAAATCTAAAAGCTAAAAATAATCTTAATCTACATTGCTGTTTTAAATATTCTTGTTGCTCATCAACGTTTCCTTTTTCTGATAACCAACTTGATTTTTCTATTATTTCATTTCTTAAGCAATCATCTTTAGAACAATCATTTAATTCATAATATAAATTCCCGTCAATATTATTTTTGTCAAATGCTTCATCAAAATCACAATATTGAAGCTTTGGTAAATATTTTTTTCTATTAGATATATACTCTCAATTTTTGGAATTTTTATAATTTCCAATTTTTTACCGTCAATTAAAATAAAATCACTATAACCATCATATCCATTAATATTGTCACAATTTATATAGCTAGTTATTAATAAATAGTTTTCTATATCTTCAGTTTTATTTAAAACTTCATTTAAATCATTCTCAGATAATTTTGAGATACAATTAATTTTATTAATGAATTCTTTTTCTTTTGCAGGCAAAAAAGCTTTACCAAATTGTTCAGCAATCATTTCATAATCACCATAATCTTTAAGAAAAATCTTTCTTGGGATTAATTGATTAATACCACAAACTCTTTTAATAGTCGTACCAATTTTTTCTATTTTATTTAAACTATTTAAATATTCTTCTAATTGATTATTTTTAAGAACTGTTTCTTTTATAATTTTTTCAAAATCTTTTTCTTTATTATTATCTAATTGATTATTTTGGAAATATTCTTTTTCTTTTCTTTCGGCATCACTAATGACCAGCTTTAATGATTCAATAAGATTATCATTAGAAAAATGAAGATTTAATTCTTCTTCAAATTTAGTTTTCTTAGTTGAAGACATTAATTCTAATAATTCTTTAAAATAATTTTTATCATCTTTTGTTATTTCATCAAAATTTATATTATCTTTAAATACAGTGCTAATATTAAATGCACACAATAATTCTTTTAATATAATTTTATCGTCAATATTCCAACCACTCCAACTACTTAAATATTCGTGATCAATGAAATCAAATTCCAAATGGTCATATACTTCTTGAATTGAAGATTTTCTATTACAATATTTTTTAAAATTAATTACTATTTGCCATGCATCATACGTATTTATAAAATATTGTTTAGTCCAATTTATAATATTAATTATTTCTTTTTTATCATCATCAGAAATATCTTTTTTCTCATCATCAGAAATATCTTTTTTATCTATTAGCATCATCAAACATTGTATAATGCCTATTGAAAATTGAAGATTTAAAATATCCTTTTCATCAAAATCGTCACTAATATATCTATCATGCTCTAATAATATATTTTTGAATAAAATAGATATTACTTCAAACTTTTTTTCTCTAATTAAGTCGCAAATAAATCTTAATAAATTTGACATTAATTCATCATAGAATCTAATATCACTATTTTTATTAATTGAAAAATAATCATATTTGAAGTAGTGATTTGCAAAATTATAAGTAACTTTTTTTAAATCGTTATCATCAATTTTCAACTGCTGATAATATAAGAAATATATTACTCGGCTGATTTGTTGATACTCATCATAATTATCATTTTTATAAGCCAATGAAGATATCCTGTTCAAGAAAATTGCATATCTATAATTTTTATATCTATCCTTATAAATAATTCTTGCTGTTTCTTCTAGTTGGTATATTGAATATTTTCGAACTCCATTTAAATCCTTTTGATATAAAAAATTGAAATAATTAAATAGTTTATTATCATCATCAAAATCATCTGGTTCGGAAAATTGATTAGCAAAATCAAAAAGATTTTTATTAATAAGTTTTATTTCATCTGCAATATACATACTATGTTCATCATATATTATACAATTTGAAAAATCTTTAAAATAAATTTTGTAGCCTTTTAAGCAGTAACCGACGATAGTATTTTTTTCAACTTTATCACCTATTTGCTTTGCAAATACAAATACTGGTTCATATGTTGGAAGATAGTCTTTTGATTCTTCAATTGAAAGATTATCAATGTTTTCAATCATTGAATCTATCTTTTTATAATTATAGTTTTTTATTGTTCCTCTTTTATTTGTATATATTGGTATATAAGATTTTTCACTAAAACCAACCCCGAATAAATCAGTAGATAACATTTTATTATTCTTCAAATAATTATCAAAATCTTGTTTCAAGTGTTTTATATTTTTTAAACTTTTATTACTCGCTTCTCTTTCGATTTCAACACTTCTTTTATTTACATAGTCATCAAGTTCTTTATTAAAATATTCTTTATCAATATTAAGTTTTACTGCAATTTTAAAGATATCAAATGTTCTATACATAAAAACTACTATCAATATATTGATTACTAATTGTATTATTATAAACAAAAAGTCATTTTTAATATAACCAGATTGTATTGGTGTATCATATGAGCATATTACTATTGAAGATGCAAACATAGTAAAAAGTATTAATATACAAAACTTCATATTATTTATAATTTTTGTTTTATATAAAATAACTCTTTTTTCCAATTCATAATTTTTATTGGAAATTGCTTCTGCTATAAAAATTATTATAGCAACTGTTAATCCAGTCACACCTATAAAAATATCTCTTCTAATATCAGAATTTAATATGTATGAGGTTTTTAAAAAAAATTCATATATTTTTGAACTTACATCTGTGATAAAATCTGTTATCTTATAAATATCAACATACTTAATAAGCATTTTAACAACCTCCTGAAATATATAGTTATTATATCACATAAAAGAACTATCAATCTTGATAGTTCTAATATTTAATAACTTTTTTCTATTTTAATTGCTTTGTTTGTGTAATTTTAAGATTATATTTTATTTTTAATATCATTTCTGTTAAAGGAATTAATTTTCTTATTTCAACAACAATATCAAAAACGTCTATAGCATAATTGATATGATTAATAAGTGGCTATTCGTCCAAGTGTTCTCTATCATACTCGTTTGCTAAATAAAATACTACTACATTTTGTATTACAATTTTTTCATATAATCACAAATTTTATCTATACATGGCAAATATTTCTTTTCAAATTCCTTATCTGAAATATAACATTCCATTACTTCTTCATTAATGTAACCATTGTTCACATCTTTATTTCATTTCTTTCTATAACTTTGACTTTAATTGTTATAAATTAATTACAAAATGACTAACTCCTTCTTATGCATTTATGTGATTATTTTTCAAAACTTGGCATTTCAAGTACCATCTTCTTAGGTTTATCTTGGTCCTCTGTGTACTTAAGCCATCTGTCTTCTCTTACTCTATCGATTGTATCTAAGTCATGTTGGTATTTAAGTAGTGATAACTCTTTATCATATGAGTTTTCTTTTTTACTAGTTCTTTCTTGACCTTTTAATAATAAAGATCTATAACCATCACTTAGTAATGAGTTAGTATATTTAGTATATAGTTCATTAGAATCATCTAAGTCATTAGTACCGATATCTATTTTATATACTTTAGATAATAATTTAACTGTATCTTGATATGATAAACCTTCATATAACATAATATAACCTGTTATATTAAACGATTCACCACATGCAAAACAACGACCTAGTCCTACGCCATTACTAATACCTAGTGAGGGACTTTTTTCTTTATGAAACTGACAACTAAATAAATATGAATCTAAAGAATATGGTTTTATTTTAGGATTAGTATTATTAGTATATACTAAATGTGTTAATGAACATTGTTCTTGTAAGTATTGTTTTAAGGTTGTTGGAACAATACTTTCTTCTAATAGTTTTAATAATTTATTATAATCAGTTAATACTTGAGTTATTTCATCTAACCATGCTCTTTTATTATCTCTAGTAGTTATATATTCTTCTTTATCTTTTTCATTGCCTTTTTGTCTTAATATATAACTATATAATCTTACATATTCATACCAGTCAAAATAAGCTCTTCTTTTCATAAGAACTATTTCTTTAATTACTTTTTTTATTACTTCATAATCTTCTAAAGTTAAACCAGTACTATGTAAGTAATAATAGTATTTATTTAATTCTTGATTATACATTTCAAGTAATTCATAATCACTTATTTCATAATCTTTTTCTTCTAATATTTCCATAATTAATATCCCCTGTAAATTTAATAATATTTATCTTACACTTTATATTAGATGAAGTCAAAAGAAAATTAGCTTAACTTTGAAGACTATATTGTAAATTAATAAATTATTAGTGTTAGTGCTAAGTACTACTTAAAAAGTCTTCCTTAAAGTAAGAAAGACTTTTTAATTTATAAAATAGGTATTGTAATATCATAAATATCGGTAGTTAATAATCGATTACCAAGGTTTATGCTTATTTATAAATTTTTTTCATTGCTAAAGCTAATTTTGAAATAATTAAATTATTTTACTGTATATTCTATATTATTATCTTTGCACCATTCAATAGCAACTTCTTTGTATTTACTATCTCTAAAGCTGTACCAATTATCAATAATACCAAAATGAATACATGTATCTTTGAATCTTCTAAATGCACCTTTGCCACTTATTGACATATATAACTGGTTATAAATCTTTCCATCTTCTATTGTTTCAATAAATTCTTCCATCATACTATATTCATCTATATAAAACTTCGATGGTAAAGATAAATATTCGTCATATATTTTTTCTATTTCTTCTGTAGAAATATCTGTATACTCATTTAAGTAAACTATGTCATTATTTACTGGATTTAAATAAGCTCTAGTATCTATTCCATCATTAACAAATTCTAAAGCATCAATTATATCATCTAATTTTACTTTCATATTTTTCATTTATACTCCGTTCTCATCTCTATAGGGGTCCAACCATTATTTACCCAAATTCTAGAATTATTATAAATTTTAACTAAATAATCTGAAATCTCATTAATGTTTTCTTCTGTAATTTCTACTCCATATTCTTGAAGCATTTCAACCGTTCCAGATATAGAATCATTACCTAATCTATACATATCAGAAATTATTTTTAA
>CANQNA010000083.1 GCA_947625005.1 uncultured Bacilli bacterium | reverse complement strand
AATAATTTCTTCTTTTAAACCAAATCCTTTATTTCCTAACCTCATAATGATCCACCTATTTATATTATATTACAAAAGTTAAAATAATCAATTAATTTTAATCAAATTTTAATTTATCTCGTAAGGTAAAGTTTGTGTACCTTCTCCTCCATCATTAACTTCAACATTATCCATCAATTATAGCTTATATAGATTAATATGCCTTTATTTATGATATTAGCGATTCAAGTGATTTATTAAATAGTGAAAGAGCTTACTTGTGTGCTTTTTAGAGTAAATAAAGAGTACGAGGAAAAAGAATACTTTAGTAAATTATATAAGTTTGTAGAAAACTATTTAAAAAAAGAGGATATACAGAACTTAGTTTAGTAATATCACCCAAAGATATTAGAAATATCAAAATATATTTTACTTAGGTTTTAACGATTATATAAAAACTACAATAGAAAATACATATTTTCAAAAAGAGGTTATTAACTTTTATAAGAAAAACATTTCAAATTAACAAAAAATTTTTTTAATAATGACAAAAAAGAAAAGTAATTCAGTTTTAATATGAATTACTTTTATTATTGTCTATAAATTGTTTTTTGGCATGATAAAATTAAATTATTTTTAGTTGATTTAAAGATGATGATTTATAAAATCTATTTCTAACATTTAATCCAACTTGATAAAGTACCACGCCAATTTTTTTCTAGTTTTGATTTGCGAATTTCATCAATAACTAAATTTAAAAACTCTTTAGTAGACATTTTCATCACCTCCTTTAATTCATAATGATTTTTTCAATCTCACTGAATAGGTGTTTTCTTTGTTCACAATAAACATATATTCCTTTATGTGTCAATTCTTCTTTTACATTAATCCTTGTAGCAGGACAACCATTATGACATATATTAAATAACTTACAATGTTTGCATTTTTGAGGAATATAATTAATCTTTTTTACAAAGTCATTGTATGTTGGTAAAGAAAAAACATCTTTTAGATTTATATTTTTTATGTTTCCATATGAATTTGTACTTCTTAAATATTCACATGGATAAATATTTCCCTGTTCATCAATTGATATCCATTTTGAACACATACCTCGATTTGAACATAATGAAGTTGTCGTTCCAGCATACCACATTAATATTTCATCTATCTCTCTTACTTTAATTTCTGGATCTCTAAGTTCTAGCCATTTATTCAATATATTAATTAAATATTTGTCCCATTTATCATTGGAAATACTAAAATTATCATTCACAGAGTCATATACAGGACTATATTTTATTTCTTTAAAACCATTTTTGACAAAAAAATCAAAATTCCTTACTCCATCATTATAAGTATTCTGAGATACTGTAGCAATTACAGGTGGATTAATGTCATGTTTTCTTAAAATATTAATTCCTTTCATAGCTTTATCAAAACTCCCTATATTAGAATTAACAAATCTATTTTTATTGTGAGAAACCTCATCTCCATCCAAACTAACACTAACAATAAAATCGTTTTGCTTGAAAAAATCAGCAAAGTCATCTGTAACTAACGTAGCATTTGTTTGAATCATATTACATACAGTTTTTGAATCTGTTTTATATTGATTTATTATTTCCATATATTTTTTATAAAACTCAAGTCCTGCCATCATAGGTTCACCTCCATGCCAACTAACAATTAAATTATCAGTTAACTCAAAAGCCTCTTTTATTATTTTTTCTAAAATACTTTCATTTAAAATACTAAATTGTTTGCTTTTAAAAGGGGCAGCATAACAGTAACTACAATTTAAATTGCAATGATTCCCAACAGGTTTGATTTGCAGCGTTAATTCTTTCATAACTTCACCTATCTTTTTAA
Organism: uncultured Bacilli bacterium; assembly: GCA_947625005.1. The sequence goes on along the minus strand of CANQNA010000083.1, from coordinate 4,344 downwards.
TAATCTTTTTTCTGTATTTATTTCATAATAATGTTCTACAGTTTTTCTATCATAAAATGCCAATTGTCCACTAGGCAATATTAATGTTCTTTCAATTCCTAAATTATCTACAAATTCAGGATTATGCGACACTACTAACATTGTACCCTCAAATGTTTTAAATGTTTCTGCAATAATTTTTTGAGTTTCTGGATCCAAATGATTTGTAGGCTCATCTAAAATTAACATATTAGCACCTTTTAATGACAATTTTGCTAGAGCAACTCTACTCCTTTCCCCAGGTGATAAGACTGATACTTTTTTAAAGACATCATCTCCATAAAATAAGAAACGACCTAAAACACTTCTCACTTGTCTTTGCGACATATAAACGTCAGAAAAATTATCTAATATTGATTTATTATTATCTAGTAATTCATGCTCTTGAGCATAATAACCTATGTCCGTTTTATTCCCTATTTTAATTGTTCCTTTATTTGGAGTTAGTTGTCCAACTATTAATTTCAATAAAGTTGATTTTCCAACACCATTCTCTCCGACAATCAAAAATTTTTCTCCTTTTTTTAACTCAAATGATAAATCATGAATTATATCTTGAGGAGATTCTTCGTTGTATTTGAAAGATAAATTGTTTACTTTTAAAGGAAATTTATTACTTTCTCTAAGCATTTCCATTTTTATTTGAGCTGTTTTTTGTTGAGGGGCAACTTCTATTTTATTAGCTTTCATTTTTTCTAATTTTTTTTCACGATCTTGAGCCATTCTTTTTCTTTTTCCTGATGCAGATTGATATTTATCAACCACTGCTTGTAATCTATTTATTTCTTTCTCTTGTTGTTCTGCTTCTTTTAATAAATTTTTTTCACGTTCTTCATGTAGTTTTACAAATCTATCATAATTGCCATCATATAATTCCATTTTTTTAGTTCTCTTATCTAAAAATAATATTTTTGTAGTTATTTCATTAAGAAAATCTATATCATGTGAAATAACATAAACACTACCTTTATAATTTTTTAAAAAGTTCACAACAAACTGCTTAGTATCATTGTCTAAATGATTTGTAGGCTCATCTAATAAAATAATTTCAGGCATTGAATAAAGTAGTCTAGCAAAAGCGACCTTTGATTTTTGTCCTCCAGATAATTCATTTAATTTTTGATTAAGCATTTCATCAGAAATAGCCATACCACTTATAATCTTTAAAAGTTCTGTGTCTGCACTATAAAAATTCCAATATTCCAATTTATTCTGCAATTTTTCCACTTTATTAAATAGTTCTTTTTGTTTGGCATCTGATGATGTTACAGCAATTTGTTCATATACTTTCTGTAATTTTTTATTCAATTCTTTAAGAGGTCTTCCAGATAAAAGAAAATCAAAAACACTTATATCCATTGAGGGAACTTCTTCACTTATAACTTGAGGAAGCCAACCTTTACGCGCACTATTTTTAAATTTTATACCCCCTTCATCAGGAGTGATAAAGCCTAATATAACTTTAAAAAAAGTTGTTTTCCCAGCACCATTAACTCCAACAATGCCCACTTTTTCATTTTCCTGTATATTTAAATTTATATCTTTAAACACGTCTTGTATCCCAAAAGATAAAGTTAAATTTTTTATTTCCATAAACTCACCTCTTTTATAGATAAAGTAAGTTAAATATTCAAATTATAAGTATTATTATACTTTAATATATTATAAAGTCAATATTAATTGATTTTAAATACAAATTTCTGTTTATCTATATTATACAAATTGTAATTTAAGTTATTTCTTCTTATTATTTTTATCTTTGCATTTATTTTTATTAAAACAAATAGATAATAAACAAAAAACTACCTATTTTTATAATTTCGTTAATTACTATTTTTACCTCCCTTGTCAATTTTTTCCATTAAAAAAAGATGACCGAAGTCATCAATTTTATTTATACTAATTCTACAGTAGCGCCAGCTTCTTCTAATTTAGCTTTAATTTCATTAGCTTCATCAGCTGAAACGTTTTCTTTAATATTACCACCATTATCAGCAATAGCTTTAGCTTCAACTAAACCTAAACCAGTAATTTCTCTAACTACTTTAATAACAGCAATCTTAGCAGCACCTGCATCTTTTAATACTACAGTTTTTGTAGAATTTTCTTCACCAGCAGCACCACCTTGAACTGGAGCAGCAACTGCTACAGCACTTGGATCAACTCCAAATTCTTCTTTCATAGCATCAACTAATTCTTTAACTTCAAGAATAGTCATTTCTTTTAATCCATTAATAAATTCGTCTTTTGTAAATTTTGCCATTTAAATCATTCCTTTCTAATTATTATCCTCACTTAATTTTTCGGCATATAAATTAAGTCCAATAGATAGATTTTTTACGTGTTCTATCATACCACCTGCAAGCATAGTAAGTAATCCTTCCATTGATGGAATAGAAGCATATTCTTTAATAGTATCAAGACTAATTACTTCGCCTTCAACAATTCCAATACGAATTTCTACAGCATCATGATCTTTATTAAACTCACTTAATACTTTTATTGGTTCAAGAATATCTTTACCAAAAACAATAGCATTTGGTCCATCTAAATAATCATCAATATTTATTTTTTTATCATCCATTGCAATTTTTACTAAAGTATTTTTATAAATTTTTACTTCACTATTAACTTCTCTAAGTTTTTTTCTTAAATCAGCAATATCAGCAACAGACAATCCTTGATAACTAAATAAAATTACACTTTTACTATTATCAAATTTATCTTTGATTTCAGATACAACACCTTGTTTTTGTTCAAGAACTTTTGCACTTGCCATATATGTCCTCCTTTTATATTTATAAAAAGCTTTCCATAAGGAAAGCATAAAAGTTTATTGCCTTCCCTCGGTAGGATAATTAAGCATACGCCCCTACTGTCTATGGTACTCGCTTTTTACATCTAAATTATTATATTATATAATTTTTTATTTGTCAAAACTATTTTGATCAACTTTAATACCAGGTCCCATTGTACTACTTACAGTTATATTAGTAATATATTTACCCTTAACTGCAGCAGGTTTTGCTTTAATAATAGAATCAACTAAATATTTAAAGTTTTCTTGTAAAGCGGTTTCACTAAATGATACTTTACCAATAATTGAATGAACATTTCCATAAGAATCTGCTCTATATTCAACCATACCTTTTTTAACATCTTCAACAACTTTTCCTGGAGTTGGTGTTACAGTACCAGTTTTAGGATTCGGCATTAATCCTTTAGGTCCTAAAACTTTACCAATTTTACCTAACATAGGCATCATTTCTGGAGTTGCTATTATAATGTCAAAATCAAACCAGTTTTCTTTACTAATTTTATCAATTAAATCAACATCTCCAACATAATCAGCACCAGCTTTACGAGCTTCTTCAGCTTGAGGTCCTTTGGCAAGAACTAAAATTTTCTTGCTTTTACCAGTACCATTAGGTAATACTAGTGATCCTCTTAATTGTTGATCAGCTTTTTTAGTATCAATATTAAGTTTTATTGCAACTTCTACACTACTATCAAACTTAGTAATTGAAGTTGATTTTACTAACTTAACTGCTTCTTCTAAAGTATATGCTTTATTTTTTTCAATCTTTTTTGAAGCTTCCACATATTTTTTTCCTGATTTTCTCATTTTTTTACCTCCTTATTGTGGTTTATAAGCGGATTTATTTATTTTATTTGAATTACTCTTCTTCGTCTTTCTTTTCGTTGATTACTTCTACTTCTGTAGTTTCTTCTTCTCTTTGTTCCATTGCTTCTAATTTTGCTTCAGCTTTTGCAGCTTCAATTTCTGCTTCATGAGCTTCCTTAGCTTGTTCTTCTAGTTCAGCATCATTAACACCTTTGACAGCAACACCCATATTACGAGCAGTACCTTCAATAATATTCATAGCACCCTCTACATCATAAGCATTTAAGTCAGGTAATTTTGTTTCAGCAATTTGTCTAAGTTCATCTTTAGTAATTGTTGCAACAACTTCATTTGCACCTTTTTTACTACCTTTAGCAATTTTAGCTACTTTCTTAATTAAGAATGGAGCAGGTGGAGTCTTTAAGACAAAATCAAAACTTCTATCATCATATAATGAAATTTCAACAGGAATTACATCTCCCATTTTATCTCTAGTTTCATCATTAAATTTTGTACAAAACTCTTGTAAATTAATTCCAGCAGGTCCTAACACAGTACCAACAGGTGGTGCAGGTGTAGCTTTTCCAGCAGGAATTTGTAATTTAATTTTCTTTACGACTTCTTTTGCCACGAAAAACACATCCTTTCATATTTTCGCTAGTGGTTAGGGCATCCGCATT
>CANQNA010000082.1 GCA_947625005.1 uncultured Bacilli bacterium | reverse complement strand
TATAATGAAAAAAATTGTAAATTTTATTGTAGTAATGACAGCAATGATATTTATTGGAATGAATAGTGTAAAAGCTGAAAGTGAATTATTTCAAAATGTTGCTCCAGATGGAAAAATAACCATAAATTATAGAACACCAAAAGATAGTGGAGAAGCATCTAGTTTTTCATCAATGTTTTTAAAAAAGAAATTTAATATTTCAGGATATATATCAAGTTGCAATGATGATTATTCTAAATGTAATTTAAATTTACGTGTTGATAATAAGGACGATAAAGAAACATATGAGAGTAAAATGGTAGATGTTGTTTGGAATGAAGAATATAGTGAAACATTTAAAGCAATTGCACCTAATAATGTTGCAACTATTAAAGAAATGAAACCAACAAATTCTAAGGATTTTTCAACTTCTTATTTTGATAAGTTTTATCCTAATATAGATGGAAGATTAAGTAACTGTAATGCTGATTTAACAGTTTGTGACTTATTAATTCATGATAGAAATGCAAAAGCAGAAGATTATTATATTTATGAAATTCATCAAGTAAAAATTAATTGGCAAGAAGAATATAGTGATTTATTTAAAACAATCGCTCCTAATAATGTAGTAAAAATAAATGCTATAAAACCAACTAATGAATATGAAGTAGAATTTTATTCAACAGCAGCTTTTGCCAAAAAATATAATAATGTAACAGGTTATTTACGTGAGTGTAATAGTGATTATTCTGAGTGCATTTTAGAAATATATGACTCAAATAATGAATATAATAAAGACAATAATTACAGATTTGCAGAAATTCATAGAGTTAAAGTTACTTGGGAAAAAGAAAATAAAATTGCTAAAACATTAATTGATTCAGCAATTAAAACTCTTCAGCTAGGTAAGAAAGAAATTCATAAATATGATGATAGTACTACTACGGAATATTATCATATTTTAGAAGATTTAAATCTTATCAATTTTTTGAAAAATAGAAATGAAATGATAGGTAATGATAATAGTATTAATTTTGTAACGGAACTTAAATTATTATTTCAATATACTAATATTTCATATAATTTAGATACTAGATTAGGAGATGCTGGATTCTTCTATGAAATGGGTGGAGGTCAGTTATCACTACTATATAAAGATGTTGTGTATGGATTATTTGCTTCAAGCGAAAACAGTAATGAGGGCGCTTATACTTCTGTTTATAAAAATCGTGTAATATATATTCCATCAAATACTGCTAAAACTAAAGAAGCATACATTGCAGCAGCTAAGAAAAGATTAAATGAATATTTAAAAGAGGATGTAAAAGTTGAAGTAGGTGGCTTATTAAAAGATATTGAAGATGGTGAAAAAGCAATTCCTTATTTTGAAGCAACTCAAGATCAAATTGGTGACTATTACTATAAAATAACTATTAATGGCGAAACATATAACTTTTTAATAGTACGTGATAGTAGTAGAATGATAGTTAACAATGTAATAAAATCAATTGATATAGATACTAATGTTAAAGTAGAAATTAATGCTCCTGATGTACCAAGTGATGCTATTTTAACAGTTGACGTAATTAATAAAGGAAGCTCTACTTATAATAAAATTGTTGAAGCAATTAAAACAGATATATTTCAAGCTTTTGATATAAGTTTATATTCAAATTCTTTAGGTAAAAATATTACAAAAACTGAAAAAGGTGAATTTAAAATAACAATTCCAGTTATGGAAAGTTTAAAGGGTAAAAACTTAATAGTTTATTATATTAAAGATGATAATACTTTAGAAGAACATCCTGTAACTTTAGATGAAGATGGAAATGCAACATTTACAACAAATCATTTTAGTACTTATATTTTAGCAGAAGCACCTGCTACTACAACTTCAAATAACGTTCAAACAGGTACAGTGAGTCCTTTAATCTTAACTCTAGCGATTTTAGGTTCATTTACAGGAATGATTTACATAGGTAAAAGTATTAAAAAAGAAAATAAATTAGGCTAATTATTTAAGAAGTTTTATGAAAAAGAAAAAGTTAAAAATTAGCGCTTTAGTAGTTTTATTTATAATCTTATTAATCGTATTTGGTGTTTCAATTTACCTAATAACCCATTTTTATCTTGATGCTTATAATAATAAAAAAGAACTAGATGATGTAATCAAATCTGTAACTAATATAGACGTAATTGATGATACTAAAGAAGAAAAATTTACTGTTGATTTTGCTGCTTTATTAAAAATTAATAAAGATGTTAAAGGATGGATTAGATTTAATAAAATAAGTTATCCTATATTACAAGCTGAAGATAATTATTATTATTTGGATAAAACCTTAAATGGTAAAAAAAATTCTTTAGGTAGTATATTCATGGATTATCGTAATAAGTCATTTGATGATAATAATGTTGTTATTTTTGGCCATAATGCTGCCAACGGGACTATGTTTGGTTTATTAAATAAGGTTTTTCAAAAAGATTATTTTGTTAATAATGAAAAGATCATAGAAATAATTGATGTAAATAATAATGTACTAAAATATGAAATATTTTCTTATTATAATATTCCTAAAGAAGAATATTATATAACCACTTCATTTGCTAATGATGAAGAGTTTATAAAATTTCTTGATGTAATAAAAAAAAGAAGTAAAAGAAATTTTCATGTTTCATTAGACAAAGATGATAAAATTTTAACATTATCTACTTGTAATGGTCATGTTGGTAGTAATAATAGAACTGTAATACATGCTAAATTATTAACAGAATAAATATTATTACTAATCAGAACAACACTCAGCTGTTGTTCTTTTCTTATGCCCTTTAATCTATCAAATCAAAAAGTTCTTCAATATGATCATGTTCTAATTTAAAAGCTGTTCCACGATCATTTAAATAATCTTCATTTTGTTGACAACTAATATTAAAAGCAACATAAATTAAATCTTTTTCGATTAATTTTAAAAAATGTTCAAAAGATTTTAATTTATAAATATGCATACTCGTATATTTATAATAAATTTCTTCTTTTTTAGTATAAGGATAACCTTTTATATAGGCTAAATAATTTAGTTTAGTATATAATCTTTCTTTAATTTGAGCAAAAGTCCAATAAATTGAATTATCAACAAGTTCTAAATATCTATTTATGACCACTAATTCAATTCTTTCTAAACTATAATTAATTTTTAATTTAAAAATATATTGCCTTGTAGATAAATAATTTAACTTATAATAAGCTTGTCCACGAAAAACTTTAAAGTTGTTATTTTTCCCCGGATAACTATAATGTTCAAAAATATATTTAATAGCATTTTTATTTGATGGTGATAAGCAAAAAAGAGTAAAAGCCTTTTTAGTATAGCCTAGTTGAGTTTTAATCTCAATGCCATTAAAATCAGGAGAAGAAGCATTATCCTCCTTTTTACCCAAAAGATATTCAAAAGTATAGCCAATTCCTGTACTTCCCCTTCTTAAACTTTTATGTAAATCTTTATTTTTTATTTCTTGAAATTTTTCTTTTAGAATTTGTATATTTTCTTCCATGTTATTTCCTTTCTATTTATATTATTGATGAATAATAGTTAATTTCCTTTTAAACAAAAAATTTTTTAAACATATTGCATTTTCTTTTAGAAATGGTTATAATTTAAATAGGATAGAAAGGAACTAATTATGAAAGATATAAAATTAAATAAGAAAGGTTTTACTTTAATAGAATTATTATCAGTTATTGTTATTTTAGCTTTGTTAATAGTTATTACTGCAAATACAATATTGCCATTAATGAATGAATCAAAACAAAATGCAATGGTAGTTTATGCAGAAAGAATTTTATCAAATGCAACAGCTATGTATCAAGCAGACAGTATAACACAGGGAAATACTAATGCTGTTTCATACAGTGTAAAAGAGTTAATGAGTACTGATGATCAATATTATGGATGTGTTATGGTTACTCCTCAGTCTGATAATAGTTTGAAATTTAGTATTGCATTGTTTGATGATGATAATAAATTTGGTGTTGTAAAAAAAGATATGGTAAAAGCTACTTTTGATGAGGCTGCAAAGGATGTAGCAACAAAAGATAATTATGAAAAAAGAACTTTGAAAACTAGAGACACAATGGATACCAGCTCTGAGTGCAAAAATTCAAGTTCAACAGTATATACAGTTAAATAAATTTAGAAAGTCACACACTTTCTTTTTTTTATTACAATATAATAGAAGGTGTGATTATGGTTGGTATTGCTTTAGAAGGTGGAGGAGCCAAAGGAGCTTATGAAATAGGAGCGTTTATTGCCTTAAAACAATATATAAAAAAAATAAATATGATTGCTGGAACTTCAATTGGTGCATTAAATGCTGCTTTAATGGTTCAAGGTGATATAAAAAAAGCTATTGATGTATGGAGTCAAGTTGATGCTAATCTTTTTGGTATTGATCCTGATGTAATTAATAATTTAAAAAAGGATTTTTCTTTGCAAAATATTAAAAATGGTTTATCAGAAATAATAGATATTATTAAAAATAAAGGAATTGATATAACTCCATTAAAGAAGTTAATCGCTAATTCTATTGATGAAGATATAATACGTAATAGTAAAATAAATTTAGGTTTAGTAACTATAAATTTATCTAATTTAAAACCACTGGAATTAACTATAAATGATATACCAAAAAATAAATTAACAGAATATCTTCTTGCTAGTTGTTACTTACCAATTTTTAAGTTTGAAAAAATAATTGATAATAAATATTATTTAGATGGAGGATTTTATAATAATTTGCCAATCTCTCTTTTAGAAAAAAATAAATGTACTAAAATTTATGCTATAAGACTAAAAGATGCTCCAAAAATAAATAATAAAAATATTCAAATAACTGTAATAAAACCTAATAAAAGTTTAGGGCCAACAATTCTTTTTAACAAACAAAATGTTATTGATAATATAAAAATGGGATATTATGACACTTTAAAAGCTTTAGATAAATTGATAGGTAAAACATATTATTTTAAAAGGAAAAAAATAAACTCAGTTAATATCAAAAAAGTTTCTAAAACAACTTTAGAAATCTTAAAAGTAAAATTTAAAACAAATAATAAATTAGAAATTCTTTATTTGTCTCTTGAAGAAGTTTTATTTGCTAATAATTTTGAAATATTAAAAGTATATGAAATTAAAAAAACTTTAAAAATGATAAAAAGTGCTAAGTTAAAATGTAAGAATATTTTAGTCAATGAATTTCTTAATAATGTTAATTGTTTAATTGGTTAAAAAACTATCTTGTCAAAAATAAAAATGAATTATATAATAAAAATGAAGACAGCAAACTAGTTGTTTTCCTAGTATTTAACCAGAAAAATAGCGCTAGCAAGTACTACAAGGAAGTAAGCTAGCACTGTTTTTTTGTTATATTAAGATAAATTTGATTAAAATCATGATGGATAACAAGATGCAAAGTTTGAAACTTATATAAAAGTAAAACTTCATAAGCATCACCACATCAGCTAAAAAATGAAGATGGAAAACAATCTAGCTTTTACTGTCTCACTTATATATGTACATGCTTGTATTAAAATTTCTTTTTCTTTATTTAAACAATATTGAAAAGTAGAAAAAAAGCATATATAATAGGGGAAGTGAGGAGTGGAAAAATGGGAAGAGCATATGAAGTAAGAAAAGCTAGTATACAAAAAACAGGAGCAATGAAAGCCAAACTTTATAGTACTTTTGCCAAAGAGATTTATTTAGCTGCTAAAAGTGGTATTCCAGAAATAGATAGTAATATTAATTTAAAAAGAATAGTTGATAAAGCAAAAAAACAACAAGTACCTAGTGATATAATTGATAGAGCAATTAAAAAAGCTCAAGGTAGTGGAGGAGAAGACTATCAAACTGTTATTTATGAAGGTTTTGGTCCTGGGAATAGTACTTTAATAATAAAATGTTTAACTGATAATGTTAATAGAACTGTAGGTTTTGTTAGAACTGCTTTTAATAAATGTCATAAAAGTTTAGGAGTTACTAATAGTGTTAGTTATAATTATGATTATTTAGGAGTTATAAGTTTTAAGTATGAAAATAGTGAGGAAATATTTGAAAAATTATTAGATGCTGGAATTGAACTTGTAGATTTTGAAGTAGAAAATGGAGAAATATTTGTTACTTGTAATCCTAGTGATATTCATAGTGTAAAAGATGTATTAGAAAAAGAAATTCCAAATATTGAGTATATTTTAGATGAAGTAGGAATGTATCCAAAAGAAAAGACTTCTTTAGAGGGTGAAGATAAAGAAATATTTTTGAGGCTTCTTAATATGTTAGAAGAAATAGATGATGTTACAGAAGTTTATCATAATGTAAATTTAGATTAAATGACTATCT
>CANQNA010000081.1 GCA_947625005.1 uncultured Bacilli bacterium | reverse complement strand
CTGGAGTTTCTCCTATTGAACTAATTACATTTGCATTATTAACCATAGTCTTTCCAGCCTTATATGCTCCTTTTAATCCTTCATTACCTAATTGAGTTTCTTGTAATGCTATAACTTTTGTCATAATAAGCCTCCTAATCTACATATATATACTTAACGTTCGCATCTGCGCCACCAGTTAAGACAGTTTTCATCACATTTTTTAAAGTAGCCCATTCATCCTCAGACATTTCAGGACCTAAAGTAAAAATTTTACCATTATTATCAGCAGTTGCTGCATACATTTTAACTAAATTATTTTCTACTTTTTCATTTAAAGTATAAAATAAATATTTTTTACCAGTATTAATTAATTCAAAATAACTTATTAATTCTACATTTTGACTAGCGCCATTTTCAATAATTGTAATTTGATCTTGCACAAAAAATCCCTCACTATTCTAATACAACTATAACATAGCTAAAAAAAATATTCAACTATTGATTTGTTTTTTCTTTACTAATAACTTTTTTTAATAAAAACCATTTACACCCATAGGCACAATTTTCTTCCAAATAAGTATCTTTATTTTTTATATCATTCATTTCTTTTGCTTTTTTATTATTTGATTCATAAAAACCTTTTAATCTAACTTTTCCATAAGCCCAATCACCTAAAATATAATCAAAATCGACAAAATAATCCGTAATTTTTTCTTCAATTTCTTCTAAATTAAAGGCGTCTTTTTCATTATTAATTAAGTCATATTCTATTCCATTAAATACATATTTCATTGTTATCTCCCCATAAAGTAAAAAGTTAAAACTAATCCTATCATAATTTCTGTTGACATAATACTTAATAACATTATTGTATCAACAAAACCACTGCCGGTGGAAATTATTATTTTTTTAGGTTTAAATTTTCTAAATTTATTTTTCTTTTCTTTTTCTTGAATTTTATTATTTAATTTTTCTACATCATCATGTGATAGAGTTTCTACATCTTTAATATTAATTCCATAATTAGCATAATCATCACTGGCTAGTAAATCTGTTCGAATATCAACTAAACTTATTTTATTATTAAAGCTTAATTTTTTTCTTTTCCAATAATTTGGAATTATATCATTATTATCTGTTATTAAAGAATGAAGTTTAGCTAATTTGTTTTGCATAGGATCAAAGAATTCATCAAAAAATTCTAGCTCTTCTTCGTTAAGAATATGTTTTCTACTTTTAGATACCACCATATCAACCAATATTTTTTCTATTTTAGTGGTTAAATCTGTTTTAGTAACTTCTTTAGCATTAAGCCATAAATCATAGGACTCACAATATTTAAAAAAATTATTCATTTCTTTTTCACTAAGCCCATACATTAGTAAATTACATTTGAAGCTGGTTTCACTATGAATTTTATAAGGATTTATAATATTTATTTCTCCATAAATTTTTATTAAACATCTTATTACAAATATTTCAAACATATGCTCTTTGGCATACTCTTTATCATTACGTAAAAGTAGATAGTTTTTTATACCATTATCTATAAAAGAATTTACAAACACTGTATCCATTACTTCACCTACTTTACTATAATAGTATAGCATTGTTTTACACGTTTTACTTTAAAAAATCTTTTAGTTTACAGGTATATTTACTATTTCTGTTTCTCCACCTTTATAGCCTCCATAAAAATTTGGAACAACTCCATAAATTAATTTAGAAGACAAAAGCATTTCATATTCATTAGAAAAGGAATCAGCAGCACTAGGCATTTCTATATTTTGTTCTATATCAAATTTAATATAAACATTGACTAAAGAATTATTTATGCCGTATGCTTTGACTTCCGTTCGTAAGTTAGCTTTTAAATTTTCTAAAAAAGATATTTTAACGGGAACTTTAGGCCCTAAATTAACAATTAGATGTTTTCCAGATGCTGCTCCCAATGGGATAGCGATAATCAAGCCATTATTTATTACGGATAATGATTCCATATTATAATATTTATATTCGCCAAATTGAAATTTTTGGATGTTTTGTCTTATTTCTTGGGCTAGGTCTTCTAATATTTTATAAGCATTTTCCATATCCAAATCTACAGCAATAATTTCTTTTTTTTCATTAGTGGTACTTTTTATTAAGGTATTTAAATCTACTCCACTTTTTTTATAATTAAGTACTGCATCATTTATTATATTAGTAGTAACTTCATTAATTTTCAGTTTGCTAATATTTACAATACTGGGTGATAAATATTTACTAAAACAGAAAAGGAAAAAGCCAACAAAAAAGAAGATTAAACATCCTATTATAATTGAACGATCTTTGATATAATTTCTTTTTTTAAATGCTTTCATACTAAATTATATGAAAGAAAAAAGACTATATTAAAATAGTCCTAAATCGAAGTAATTATTTGCTAGTATTAAACATCCAGCTAGAAGTATTAATACAAATAAGATACCTATAATTTTAATTAACAAACTATTAGATTTTATATCATTTTTTAATTCTTCAAAATCTTCAAAGTCATCATTTTCTACTTCAATAATAGTATCATTGTTTTCTTGAGGTAATTGACTTACTTGATTTACTTTATCTTCTTGAGTTTCATCTTCATCTTCTTTTAAATCACTTAATAAATCTAATGCTGCTTCTGTTTTTTGTTTATTCGCTTTGTTTTTTAATTCTAATGCAGTTATAGTATTTATTAAATTTACTAAATTTTCTTCATCTTCTTTTTTTTGATCGACTTCATCTTTTTTATTTCCATCTAAATCTAATTTTTTTAAAATTTCATATTGCGTATTATGAATGCTCTTTAAACGTTCTTTTTCATAATCAAAATTTTTTTCTTTTTTCTTTTTTTCTAAAAGTGAATTAATATCATACTCTTTAGTATCAGATATGTTATTAATTGTTTCTTCTTTTTCTTCAGGAATTACTAAATGTTTTCTTTCTTCAACTCGATATTTTCTATCTAACATATCTCTAATTTTATCAACATCAATTACTCGAGAATCTGTATTTAATACTGTCATATTAGAATTAACGTCAAAGTCTTCCGTAATAGTATTATCATACATATGGGCATATAATTCTTTATTTTTTTCTGTTCTTTTTTTTAAATTAGGTTTATCTGAACTATATTTATCCATTCTTGAATTCATTTTACATCACCTATTTAACATAATTCTAACATATTTTTTATATTTTGAATATACAAAGTTGAAGAAGTTTTTGGAATAAGTTATAATTATATTTAGGAGGACAATATGAAAGTAGAATTAAATCATGATGCTTGTGTCGGATGCGGATATTGTTTTAATAACGCAAAAGAAAATTTTGCCTGTGATGATGAAGGTTATGCTGTATTAAAAAATAGCGCTGTAACAGATGAAGCAAGAGATGCTAGTGAAATGTGTCCAGTACAGGCTATTAGTATAATAGAAAATGAATAAGGCTTTATTAAGTCTTTTTTGTTTTCTTCTTTTATTAGATTAACTTTCTTCAATAAAATTTTTACTTTTATGTGGTTCATCAAATAATAAATCTCGATAATTTTGTTGTCTTAAGGCTTCATAGACAACAATTGCTACTGTATTACTTAGATTTAAAGCTCGTACTTTATCTGTCATAGGTATTCTAGCACAATATTCCAGATATGGTTTCAAAATTTTTGGAGGAATACCTGTAGATTCTTTACCAAAAATAAAATAGATATTTTCCTTTTTATTAGAAAAATCAAAACTGGTATGAGGTTTATGTCCATAACGGGTTAAAAAATAAAAAGTACCTTTATTTTTTGCAAAAAAATCTTCAATATTTTCATAAACTGTATATTCACAGTTATCTATATAATTTACTCCACTACGTTTTATATATTTATCTTCTAAACTGAACCCTAAAGGTTTTATTAAATGTAAATGTGTATTTGTTGCTACACATGTTCTCATAATATTTCCCGTATTTCCAGGAATCTCAGGTTCAAATAAAACAACATTAATCATAATAATCCTCCAAAAAAAGATAACTAACTAGCTATCTCATATTCATCTAAAAGTTTTTGAAAATCTCCAACAGTAAATACTCCATTTTGTCCTTCCAATATTTCAGTTAAGGTTCCATCTTTATAATATAGAATAACCGGTAGTTTATTAATTTCTCCATTTGCTCCTACTTTATCATTTAAAGTTTTAATAAAATCACTAGCAGCCATTTCGCTTGTTACATCAACATAAATAAAATTACTTTGTAATTCATAAGTATTAATTAATTTTTTCAATTTTGTTTCTAATTTATAAACTTCTTTATCACCAGTATATGTTAAATAAAGAAACGTATTATTTGCTGGTTCTACTAAGAAAGAATTCAACTCTTTATATTTTAACTCACTAACATATTTATTAATGTAACCTGCATTAATTTTTTTATTTTTAATCGCATTAGAAATATTTATTATGGCAAGAGTTCCTACAATTACTAAGACTATTATTAAAAATAATAAAAAATAATTTTTCCTTGGCACTACTTTTCCATTCATAATATCCCATCCTTATTTTAATTCTAACATAATTATATGATAAAGTAAATTAAAGATTACTGAATTTTTGCTGAATGAAAATTATAGTTGATTATTTAACTAATAATAAAAACTGGCTTTAAACCAGTTTAATAACCCATTTTTTTATATTTTTCATATAAATCTTTGAAACGATTAAAATGAACTACTTCTCTTTGTCTTAAATATAAAAGTGGTGCAATTACATCTTCATCTTCTGCTAAATCAATTAAATGTTCATATGTTACTCTTGCTTTTTGTTCTGCTGCCATATCTTCCATTAAGTCGGCAATTGGTTCACCTACTGAAGCAAAATAAGTTGCTGTAAATGGAACTCCATTAGAATCTGTTGGATAAATTCCTTTTCCATGTTCTGTATACATACTTGAAAGACCTGCTTGTTCTAATTCGCTTAGACTAGCTCCTTTAATTAATTGACTAACCATTGTACAAATCATTTCATTATGACCTAATTCTTCTGTGCTAATATCATTAAGTAATGCTCTTCCTTCTTCTGTAGGCATACCAAATTTTTGAGAAAAATATCTCATTGCAGCAGCTAATTCTCCATTCGCTCCTCCAAATTGGGTAATTATATATTTAGCCATTTTTAAATCTTTTTTCTTAATATCAATAGGATATGGCAATTTTTTATCATATTTAAACATATTTTTTACCTCCATCCCAAGGCCATGGATTTTTATACCAAGTATAACTTCCATTTGTATCTTTAACTAATTCTAAAGCTTCATATTTTTTAGAATATTCTTCACACATATCCTTATATTCTTTGGCATATTTTTTAAATAATTCATATAGTTCGTAATCATTTGGATTAACATCTAGTTTTAAAGATAAATCATTAATAGCAAAATCTAATTCTTGAATTTTTAAAAGCATTCTTTCTTGTTCGTTATCTGCTTTCAATTTTCTTGGAATATAATTTTTATATGGTTTATACTCATCTTTGTACAAATTACCATACATTAATCCCATACTAGGACTTAAAATATTATCATATTTAGGATTCATGTCCATATCCATTTTAGGCAAGTTAAAGTATTCAAAAGCGATATTTTCCATATCATTATTATTAGAATTTATTTCAAACAACATTTATTTCCCTCCTATCTTTAAGATATGATAAGAGAAAAAAAAGGTTATATGTTTTAACATAATTTAAAAAACTTTTAGAGCAATTGTTAAAACTAAATCTACAACAAATAAAATTATTAATATCCAAGTTATCCATTTGGGAATTTTTTCTATAATTTTATCTAAAAAAGGTTTTAGTATATAAATTAAAACAATAGAAGATATTGCCCAAACACCTGCTGTTTCTAAGGAAATATATTTTCCTAAATTATATCTATATGGTTCATAATTCCAAAATATTTTATTAAATACTTTTTCAATTATCATTCCTGCACTAAATTCCATAAATGTTAAAATAATTGCTGATAAAATAAATAAGAAGAAAGCTTTCCATCCTTCTTTTTTTACATGTTTTGTTAAAAATTTATAAATAAGTGTTATTACAATAGCTCCTATTCCATAAACTGGAGTCCACCAACCAAACATAATTCCACTAGTAAATTCACTTTTTATTAATAAAGTTTCTAATAAATGACCAAGTATTGAAAAAAGAAAAAATAAATTAATATAGTACATATTTTCACCTAAAATTAGTATAAACCAATTTAAAAAAAGCATACTAAAAGAGAAAGAATGATACAATGGCCACAGTTTTAATATGTTTAAAAATCTTTTTTGCAAGAATCTTAGATGTTTCAATTTCTACCATTAGAACTGTTTATGTTTTAAAAGGCAAAACTGTCATTGTTGCCATTCTGGCCTTTATTGAAATTACTATTTGGT
>CANQNA010000080.1 GCA_947625005.1 uncultured Bacilli bacterium | reverse complement strand
ATATGGAAGTTGTTTTAACTGATAAATATGTAAATAACCAAAATGAGAAAGCTGTAAACTCATCTTTAAAGATAAATAAAGAATTAGAAACTGCTATTAAAGCTGGATTATATGTAGTAAAAGCCGATGGAACTACTGAACAATTAAAAAAGGATGCTGGTAGTGGACCAGAAGTAGTTGTAACTGTTCGTGATCATACTAGTTTAATGGCTATTCCAACATTTGATGCTTCAGGGCTAGATGATGGTATCCATACCATAAGATTAATTTCAAACGATGGTGATATACTAGCAGAATTTACTATTGATAAACATACTAAAGAAGTTGAGAACGCTAAAATTGTTGCATTAAAAGGAAGACGTCCAGCTTCTACAAAAGGAACAGTATCTTTTGAAGTTCAATCTGAAAGTAAAATTGTAAAAGCTTATTATAAATTAGTAGAATACTCAGATGTTGAAGCAGGTACTCAAGGTGCTAAACCTGCAAAAGCAGATTATGATGCTAAGACACCTTATATTGAAGTTACAGATAATAAAGTAACAGATGCTGAGATTCAAGTAGTTAGTAAAAAAGCTTATGATGTATATTTTAAATTAGAAGATGAATATGGAAGTATTGCTACCAACGTAGCTAATTCTAGTGATGATAGTTCAAATAAAGTTTATGCTGTTATTCCTACAGATGAATCAATAGATGAAGCCAAAACAGTAGTATCAGTAGCAATGCCAGACTTGACAAAAGTATCTGCCTTAGGTGACGCTAAAATTACATGGACTTTAGAAGAAGGAGAAAGTGTAGGAAGTACTGATAAGTTCATGGTAATACTATATAAAGACGGAGAAGTAGTTGGTTCAAAAGAAGTAACAAATGCAACAGAAGTAGCTCTTGACCAATTTGGAATATCAGGACTTGAAGCTGGAAAATATCAAGCAAGCGTATTTGGAGAAGGCGATGCAAATACTGTAGCATCAGAAACAGTTACATCAAATACAGTTACAGTAACTGCTTTAAATTCGGTTAGTAATGTTACATTAAAAATAGATATGGATGGTAAAGCAGTATTATCATGGAATAGTAGCTATGCTCAAGCAGATATTAAAGGATATAAAGTTGAAATAGCAGCATACAATCAAACAACAAAAGGATATGAAGATTCAGAATATTTACCAGTTGGTAGTACAGATAGTATACCTGTTACAGAAAATGAATTAGATGTAAGTAGTGGAATAGATACTGGAACGTTATATAAAGCAAGAGTATCTGTAGTGGCTAAAGATAATCATAAGTTATCAGAAGTTGATTCAGAACCTACGGTATCTAAAGAATTTTTCACAATAGCTACTCCTACTATTGTTATCAACTCAACAACAGCTAGTGCAGCAACTTTAAAAATTCCTGATTATCGTGAAGTAAAAATTTCAGGAAAAACAGCAACATATCAAGTAGAAGTATATACTGTTAACACTTCAGCTGCATCTGGAAAAACAGAAAGTAAATATACAAAAGTCTCAGAACTTACACAAAATGTAAAAGTTAATACAGCAACAGGAGAATTTGAAGTTGTAGGACTAGGTCAAGCAGCACTTTATGCAATCAGATTGGTAGGCAGTGTAGATGGAATTACAGGAACTTCTCAATTTGTTGAACTTGAAAAAACAAAATCAAACATGCCAGTTATCCAAAATAAAACAAAAGTTAGCACAGCTACTACAAAGTCAGGAGAAATTGCAGTAACAACTGATGGTATTAGTATTGATGGAATTAACTATAAATTAGCTGATTATCCAGCAGAATTACAAAAGGTACAAAATATAGTAACTTCATTAAAAGATGGAGATATTATTAACAATTATACATCAAATGTATTGGATTTAACTATAGGAACAAGAGTTACAGCTACAAGAATATTCCCAGTAGATGTTAAAGATATGGTAATTAATATTACAGGAAATGATTTTAACCAAGTACTAAAAACTACAGTTGGAAGCGAACCTGCTGAAATTAATATAACAGGTAAACTAGGCCAATTGAATATAGCAAATATCGTAGCTGAAAGAATTGTTTTGAATGATAATACTTCAGTTATAACAGCTGCAGCTCCTCAATCAGTAATTATTTCAGAAGGCGCAACTGTAACTTTCTACAGTGGATTAACAGTTACAACATCAAAAGAAACAACAGTATCAATAAACAGATCTGCAACTCCAATTGAATTAGAAATTACACCAAATAGTGCAAATAATGAAATTACAGTAAATAGTCCAAAAGCTATAAAAGTATCATTTAACGGAGATGATTCTGTTCTTGATACACAAGATGGAAAACTTACAATTATAGGTAAAGGAAATATTGAAGTAGAAGCTGATAATATGAATCTTGCTAGTGATATCGATATTACTGTAACGAATGGAAATGTTGATTTAAGTGGTGCAAACTTATCTGGAACACAAGCAGTTACTATCACATCAACTGCCGATGCAAGTCATACAGTTAAAGTTAAAGCTTCTGATGTAGCACCATATAGCTTTGGAGCTACTGTTTATAACCGTACAAGTGCCCTTGAAATGAGAGAATATTCTTATGAAGATGTTATGGGTACTACTGGAGAAAGCAATGCTTCTCACATAAAAACAGCTTTAGAGACAGTTTTAGAATTAACCGGAAAAGAAGATGAATCTGAAGTAAAAGCAAGGCTTGCAACATTAAATACTTATATTAAATCTTTTGGTTTAACTCAAATAAATGCTAAAACCGGAAAGTCTGAAGCTATAGGTGGAGCAACATTGACAGCTAATAAAGATGAAAAAGATGTAACAATTACATTTACAAAGAAACTAACAGAAATTCAAATTACAGGATTACAAAAATAGCGTAAATTATGTGCAAGAAAATTTATTGCTAAAATTTATTATAATAAACATCCCCGTGGTTTACCCTTGAAGTTAACAAAAATATCGTACAAAAAATGTACGATATTTTGTTTATTCTCACTAGAATTTCTTAAATAAAAATATTAATCTAATGATTTTTTAGTATAATTAACTACTTTTACTGTGAAATAATATTTTTCACCAGTTTTAGCATTTGTAAAATCTAATATCATTTCAGGTGTATCTGCTTCTAACCATACTATTACTTCTGTATCACTAGCACCCCAAGATGCACTATTTTTTATATCATCTTCTGTAACTATATAATATGTTCCTTCACCTGTTTTGATATCATCTCTTGGTATTCCTACATCTACTAATAATGAATAATACGCATGTTTTTTATTACTGTTTTTTCCTGCTTCATATTCATTCATTGGTTTATTTACAGTAACTGTTATTGTATTTGTTTTTGAATCTACAGTAGCTGTAACTGCATCCATATTTTCCTCATACGCTTCTTTATTTTGCATTTCTGAAGGTGCTTTATTTTTTAATCCTTCTGATTTAACTTCTAATTTTTCAGGTAATTTGGCAAATGTAACTGTTACATGCTCTTTTAATGTAAATGATATCTCTTTTGAATTTGCTACATAATCTACTGTAGCATTATTTTCTGCAGAAGCTGTGAAATAACCTAACCATTCAATTAATAAAGGATTATCTTCAGTAGTTACTGTCTTACCATTGATAGCTGAACCATCACTATTTGAAGTTACTAAAATAACTTTATTAGTGTCTGTAGCTTCTTCATCTCCTAATTTAAGATTTGCAAATGGAGAATTTGATATATCAACTTTTCCATTAAGAACATTTAAATTCTTAATTAATATAGTATTTGTTGATAATTTTACTCCATTTTTTTCATCAGCAGTAATATTTAATGTTTCAGGTGTTGCACCACTGAATTTTAAGTTTACTACTTTTGTTGATTCAGATGAATCTACTGTAAATTCTTCTAAAGCACTTCCTGCAAATTCAAATCCATCACTAGCTACTTTAACTGTTCCTGACTCAGAAACTCCATCTAAAACTACATCATTAACTGTTACTTTTTCAGCGCTACTTCCAAATTTTAAAGTTGTACCTTCATTTGCAGTTAATTTTATACCTGTTTCTGATAAATTAACTACTTTAGCTGTTAAGTCAGATAAATTAAATACTTCATTTTCACCATCTAGTGTAATTTCTGTTAAGTTTCCTTTTATACTGGTTACTTTTGTAGCATTTCCAGTTACTATTACTTTTGCATTTGATGGAACATTTGTTAAATCATATATTTTTGCTTCTGTTGCATCTGCAGCAGATAATGTTAATTCTGTAATTTTGTCATTAATTGATATTTTATCGAATTCTCCCATTTGATCCAATACAGTAATTATTTTTGTTACTTCTGGATATTTTTCAGAAGAATATGATTTAACTGTGTCATCGCTTTTAATATATAATACTTCATCTTTATATGTTAATTGTTTTTCTACTAATTGTGGTGTGCTATCAATTGCAGATGTTGCTTTATATTCTACATAACTAGCATCAGTTGCTAATATAGCACCTAATTCTGTTGTAGCAGATACTGGATCTGAATATGATGATCTTATTACTGATCCATTTGTTACTTCTGTTTCTATTATAAAATCATATTTTGTTCCGCTTTCTAAACTTGTAGCAACTTCACGTGGTAATGCAGTAATATTATCATCACTTGTTGCTTTAGAATAATTTGTTTCTACTCCTGATTTTCTATAGTACAATTTATATTTTATTGCACCTCCTAGACTATCAAAAATATCTGATGATAATAATGTTCCTTTTAATGTTACTTTTTGCCCAGACACTGTTGCTGTTAATCCAGTAACTGCTCCTCCTTGATGATATGTTGTTGTTGAAGATTTTAAATCTGTATATGCAGATTTATTTGTTCTTAAAAGATCTTCACGAGCAACTGCTGTTACATTAAAATTATATGTTCCAACTCCCATTTCTTCAACAATTGGAGCTATATCATATTTTAATTCTGTTGTAGTATAGCTTTTTACATTTGTTGTATATTCTTTATTTGTTTCTGCTGATTTATCAAATTTAGCAACTTCTATTAAATAGTGGTCTACTGCTGTTGTATCAGTAGCTGTTGTTGACCATGTCAATAATATTTTACTCTCATCATTTGCGTCATTTCCAAGACTTAATGTAATATTTGCAGTTCCTATTACAGAACTAATTGTTTGAGCTTTAGTTGATGTTGCAGAAGCATTTTGATAATTAACATTATCAGCAAGAGCAATAACTTCTACTGTGTATGATTTAATACCTTTTTGTGCTTTTAAAACTTCTAAGAAATCTACACGAGTTTCTTCTCCTTTATTAATTGTTTCTTCAACTAATACTTTTTTGTTATTATCTTTTAAAACTACTTTGTATCCTACAAATCCTTCTGTTTCTTCATTATATCTCCATTCATAAGTTGCTTCTGTTCCAGCAACTTTTACTATATTAGCTTGTGTAACAGATGTTATTTGAGTTGCTCCTTGCTTTGCAACTTGAATTGCTACTACTTCTGTAGATTTCGTTCCTGTTGATGTTTTAGCAGCTAAATATACAACATATACTTTGTCTTTATTGCCATTAGTAATTTGGGCATCAACACTGGCTCCGGAAGAAAGTGTTTTATTTCCTTCAATTACTTCATCAACAGTTGGAGCTGTTTCACCTTGTTCTTTTACTAAATAATAAATACTATCATCTTTATTGGTTGAAGCTAAGCTTGTTATATTAGCTGTAGTATTATCAGTACGTGATGCATTTGCATATTTTACAATTGGTGCATCTGCCATTTTTGTTACTGTTTTATTTTCTACAGAATTCGAAACATTTCCTTCGATATCTTTTACTTTTGATGTTAATATTAATGTTCCTTCATTAAAAGAAGAGAAATCTACACCTGTAATCTTTTCAACTGTTTCCATTGTTGTTGCTTCTATTGTTTTTGTTACAGTATGTTTTACTTGCCCTTTTGCTTCATCAGCTGTATCTTCTATAGTAACTTCAATAGTTACTGGAAGTGTATTTTTATTTCCATTGTCAAATAGAACTTGAATTGTAGCACTATTAACATTTGATGCATTAATCATATTAATATCATTTCCTGCTCCAGGAGCTACTGATACTGAAGTTGGTGCTATCATTACTCTATAAATAAATGTTTCTGTTTTATCAAAAGTACCTTCTTCGTCTGTTACCCTTAGAGTATTTTCTTCATTTTTATTTAATGTATTTTTATCTAATGTTAAAGTATATACATAGCTACTATTTGTTTCTTCGGGATCTTCAACACCACTTACAATAGTTCCATTTACGTAAAATTTAGCATTATCTACTTTCTTAGATAATGTTACTTCGATTACTTCATTATCTCCTGTAGATATTTCTACTTTTTTTACTTCAACAGTAGCTGGAACTTCTTGATCTGATTCTTGGTAATTTATTCCAATATTAATTCATATTTTTCTTGATATTAATGGATTTGAC
>CANQNA010000079.1 GCA_947625005.1 uncultured Bacilli bacterium | reverse complement strand
TCCAAAAATTCTAGTTTTAATTTTTTTAGCATATCATTTTTAAGCTTTCTACTTCACGCTAGAAATTCTAGAGCCAATATTTAACTAAAAATTGATCTCTAAAAAAGAATATTAAAATTAAAGAGTAAATGACTAAAAAATACCAATATTTTAGTATTAATTTCAACAATGCTTTAACTAGTTTCATAATATTATTCGAAAAAGTAAAAGCAACTCCTGCAATAAACATAAAAGCTGGAACATCAAATAACAAGGAGATATTAGATATTTCATAACTTAAATAAAGCTGTCCGCTTTTAAAAGTAGTATGTATAAATATAATTGAAAATACCAAAAGTCCTCTAATAAAATCTATTGAATAATTCCTATTTTGACTGTTCATATACTCTCTCCCATTTGACTATTTTTTCTTTTTTTACGATATACGCATTTTTAGCAATTTTGGCACATGGCAAATCACTTAAAGAGTCAGAATAAAATTTGTTGCATTCTGTAATTCCAATTTTCTTCAATCTATCAACTTTATTTTCACCATGACAGTTTTTCCCAATAATTTTCCCGGAATCCACATCAACTTTTGTTGCTATCAAAGTAAAATTATATTTTTTTGCAATTGGTTTCAGTAAAAATTCTGGTGAAGCACTTATAATAATATCACTTGGCTGTTTTTGCTTTCTATAAAACAATTTTATTTTATATTCATTTTCAACCCAAAAACTATCAACATAATTATTAACAGGTATCCTTTTTAAAAACCTAAAAAACGAACTTTTCATTTGCTCTTTTTTGTAAATTTTCAAAATATAGAGAACACAAGAAAAGCAAATAGGTAATACGTCAAATAATATTTTCTTATTATTTTTTAAGCAATATTTAAAAAAATCTATTGAGCTATCACCATCATAAATTGTTCCATCAAAATCATAAATATTCATTATATAACCACCAATAAAATACACATTACAATAGCATATATTACGCAAAGTATTAATAATCCCTTGTCTTTATAAAGAACGGTTGTAGGATCTCCCTCATCATTTGTTTCTAATATTAAGGAATACTTCATAAAAATTATTATTAGTAAGGGTATTGTAAAATACAAGTAGGAAGTACCTTGATCAAGTGTCCATAATGAATAAAATACTATAGTAAGTGTTAAACATAAATATTGAAATTTGTCTAAAAAAGGCTCATTATATTCTTTCAATACTTTCCTAGTACTTTTATTATTAATAAGTTCTTTTTTTCGTTTACCTAATCCTAAAAACAATGAAGCAGACATTATTGTTAAGAATAACCAGCTAGATACTTCAACGCCAATAATACTAGCGCCATAATATACTCTTAATACAAAACCTGAAGCTAACAAGATAATATCGATAATGGCAAAATTCTTAAAACCGTAGCTATATAACAAGTTAATAAAAATGTATAGTATTAAAAATAGTAATGATAAACTATTAAAACTCATATGAATACTATAGGTAATAATAACGGCTAAAAAAAGACAAACTATTGAAATAATTATTGCTACTTTTTTGGAAATTTTACCGCTTGGTAGAGGCCTATTCTTTTTTCTAGGATGTTTCTTATCATTTTCTATATCTTTTATATCATTTAATATATACACAAAAGATGAAGCTAAAGAAAATGATATAAACCCAATAATTGTACATAAAATATTTGATTTATTTAATAACCCTGAACATATTAAGGGAATAAAAATCAAAAAATTTTTTATCCAATGTTTAATTCTAATTAATTGTAAATATTTTTTCATTCAACACACCGCCATAAAATAAAATTATTCAAAGAATTATAAGTAACTGCGTCACTTGGGACATCACTACTATTAATAAGTATATTTTCATAGCCAAATTTATCAATAATATTGTACACTGCTCCTGGGAAAGATTGATTATATAATTCATATTTGCAATTTTGACTTTCCATGTTAAAAAAATTCAAATTTGCATTTTTGGTACTTTCAATGGCATGGCCAGTGCTTATGCTAAATGTCAAAAAGTTATTAATTAATAATATCCCTATCAAAAGAAATGCAAATCCATTTGACCACTCAGTATTCATCTTCTCACAAGTTATTATGCTACCTAGCACAATAAAATATGTTTGTGGGAAATACCTCGCCCACCAAGATTCTTGTAAAAGAAGCGCTAATATAAATGTAATAATGATAGGAATAAAGCATAGCCAAAACAATTTTTTGTCTTTTTTAAACAATTTTGGTAAATAGCAAATCAAGATAATTATAGAAATTATAAAAATTCCACTATAAAAGACACCATTTCCAGATAACCTAGTATCCGGTGAAACTAGATTAGTTATTTCCTCGCTGGATATAGTAAAAGGAATTTTTAACTTTGCTTTAGTATGCGATAATTCAGTAATATTTGAAACCTCAGAAAATAACGAAATTGCAAACTTTTCAACAGAATTTTTCTTTTTAAAATAATCTGGTGAATTAGAAGTCATTATATCTACCTTATTTTTTCCGATTAATGGGTAAAATGGATTTTTTTGTTCTATGATATTTTTGGTGTATGTTCCGTATCCTACTACTAACGCCCCAAATATAACCGCTATAATACTAACTACAGTAAATTTTCGAAAAAATTTTACATCTATTTTTTTATTAACGAATCTTATAATATACCAAATGTAATACCCTAAACAAAAAAAGCCACAATAAGCAAAACAAGTAAATTTTATATTAATTGAAATAACTAGAATCATAAAATAATTAAATAATATTAATCTTTTTTTAATAAAATCTTTCCCGTCAAATTCAAAATAAAAAAAGTTTAACAGAGTTAAAAACAAAAATATATAAAGTAGCAAATCTACATAATTTGTCATATATTGTGCAGATATAATCGGATATGTAATTGCACAAACACTGAATACTATTGAAAATAAAATTGATTTATTCTTATATAATAGAAGTGCCAAAACGAAAAAAAACAAAATAAAAATAGAGATAATATTAATACTTTTACCAGTTTCTATGTTGTTGGTTAGCGCATATATATTTGCTGCAAATATGTAACTTCCTTTAGCATAATGATCAATCCATAATGCGTTTCCTTGTAAATTCACTGGATGAGAGCTAGATTTGTCAAAATCATCCGAATGTTCAAATACAGGATTCCAACCATTTTTAAGCTCTCCTATCGCTGCTTTATGATAAGAATTGCCATCATAAGAGAAATCATAAATCTTTCCACTAAAATATATTGAAAAGCCAATAATCAAAATAGGTAATATGGTAGCAAAAAATATCAAATACAATTTTTTTATTTTGAAATTACCATCAAAATATATGACTATCAAACAGCAAATCAAACTCAAAATCAAAGATAGAATTGGTATCTGTGCAGATATTGTTACCTTAGCAAAAAATAAAACAGATGAAAATACAATATTTAGGAAAACAAAAAGCAACATAAAAAAAGCACAAAAATAAAAACCTTTTGCAAAATCAGTTCTCAATATATTTTTTTTGTCTTTTTCTTCCATATAATCACCATTTATCAGATAATCGAATTATTCATCGTCCAAATCTTCAAACAATAATTTTATATGTACATTTAATATTTTGGCAATGTGATATAAAGTATTTAAAGAAAAGGTTTTAAATGTATTATTTTCTATATCCGCTATAAAATTTTTACTATAACAACAACGATCAGCTAACTCTCTTTGAGTCCAGCCCCTGAGTTTTCTATATTTTCTAATGTTTTTACCCACCCAGTAATATATATAGTTATTGTCTTCTTTTGACAATTTTGCCATTAAGACCAACTCCACAATAATTATAATTTAAAAAGCCAAGCGAAAAATCCTACGAATAGAAGTACTATTTATAATTATTGTTCAATTAAAAAAATTTATAACACAAAGTTATAAATTAAATTATTTAATATTAAAATCAAAAAAATTAACAATATATGTTTAGAAACAAATTTTCAAAATAAATATTGCGCTTCAAATAGCAAATAAAACGACTTTAAATTATGTATTACATTATTGCTATGATATCATCTTTTTTATTCATAACAAAATAACTTCACGCTTAAATATCAAATATTAAAGAAATCATATTAATTAATCCGATGGTGTTAACTAATATCATGGATGCAATCAAACTAATATATATTGTATTTTTATATTTTTTACATATCTTTTCAATGCCTGCAACAAATAATGGTATCACTGCCCATGAGAAATACAGATTAAATAAAGGAGCTTCAAAACAGTACCACTTTAATCCAACGAATAATACAAAGGCAATACATAACCAATAAAAGCAAATTTGACAGATCTTATTTTTTCTATTAAATGCAAACCCAACTATAGAAATGACTAAAATAATTAGGCCAATTACATTAAAGCTATTGGCGGCATTCGCATACATTATTCCATTATCTGCAAGATAATAATTAGGAATATATAAAATTGAATAAAACAACTCCGAAACCCCATATAATCTATTCTTTAATTGTAACTCAGCAATATTGCCCAAAATTGTATTAGATTGTTCAAAAAAAGATAAAATGAGATAAATTTTTCCAAATAAAGCAGTAAGCCCAATAAAAATCATAGAAATTTTAATCCAGTTTAATATCTTATTTTTAATTGTTCCTTCACCGGAAAAGAATCCTAAAAGAGCACTAGTAGACATTGCGCCAACTGAAGCTATTATTGCAGCATTACTCAATTCTTCTTCAGACTCTTTTTTAAAATATAAAAATGAAACTATTAAAAAAATACATAGTTGATATTTTTCTATAAATAACGAAAATAATAATGTTGGATATGAAAATAAATATAAGTAAAAAGTCCATTTACTATTAGTCAGTCTCTTTAACATTACAGCCGTAAGTAATATTAAAATTAAATTAAATATAGCCAATAGAATTGGGTATAAAACAGAGAAATCTGGGAAGATATTTAAAGCACAAGTTATTATTATTTTTATTGGAATAACCAAAGGGGCAAATAAAATATGCCTTATATCCAAAGCCCAAAACATATCTTTAAACATATATTCAGTTACATAACCAGTATCAAGTGATAACACTAAATCATATCCAGTGTACATACTGCTACAAAGGCAATAACTTATTGTTATCAAAATTAACATCACGATAAAATATTTTGTACATACATTCTTTTCTTCTTTATCAAACCCTTCAATAAATTTTATAAATAATGGTAAAACATTTTCTAATAAATATAAATACAAAATGATTAAGAAAAAAATCGAAAAAAATTCAGTAAAATATTTGCAAACGCGTATTAAATGAAATTTCGTTATAAAATCTACAATTGATGGCGAGGCATTTGATAAACTATATGTCTTATTTATCTCATACATGGTAACTAAAGAAAAAGCTAAGCTTAAAATCAAATCTTTTATTTTAGATTTCCTTAAAAGCTCTATTGCAAAACGTTTTTTTATTAAATATAATGAGAAAATCAATGTCAAAATTAGTGATATTATTTCATAATTTGATTCTAAATAATTTTGAGTAGAGATAGTAAATATGAAACATAAAGATAACATAGATAAAACAAATGTTATGTTAATCAGTAAATTTATATTTTTTTTCATTAATTTATTCATAAGTAATCTCCAAATATATCATATTATTTTTTCAGTAGTCGATTATAAATGATTTGTTTTTTTATTTAAAATGTTCTATAATGGCATCTACTATTCTTTCGCTTGCATGTCCATCTCCGTATGGATTAGATGCTTTACTCATCTTTTCGTATTCTTTTTTATTAGTTAATAATTTTTTTGTTTCTTGATAGATTTTATCTTCATCAGTTCCTACAAGTTTTAAAGTACCTGCTTTAATTCCTTCGGGTCTTTCCGTGGTATCTCTTAAAACTAAGACTGGTTTCCCAAGTGAAGGTGCTTCTTCTTGAATTCCCCCACTGTCCGTTAAAATGATATAAGATTTATTTTGAAAGTTATGGAAATCAAATACTTCTAAAGGTTCAATCATTTTAACCCTATCACAATCACCAAATACTTCATTAGCTACTTCTCTAACTTTGGGATTCTTATGAATTGGATATATAACCTTAACATCTTTAAATTCATCTAATACTTTTTTTATACCTTTAAAGATGTGTCTCATAGGATCGCCAAGGTTTTCTCTTCTATGAGCAGTTAAAAGAATCATTCTTTCTCCTTCTTTTATCCATTCAAGTTCTGGATGAGTATAGTTTTCATCAACTGTTGTGCTCATAGCATCTATAGCTGTGTTACCTGTAACATATATTTTACTTTCATCAATATTTTCTTTCAATAGATTTTCTTTGCTAATTTCGGTTGGAGCAAAGTACATATCAGTCATACAATCTACCATTTGTCTATTCATTTCTTCAGGATATGGACTATACTTATCATTTGTTCTTAATCCTGCTTCAACATGCCCTATAGCAACTTGATTATAGAAAGCTG
>CANQNA010000078.1 GCA_947625005.1 uncultured Bacilli bacterium | reverse complement strand
AAATTAAAGGAGAGGCTCCTTTTTCTTTTCGATACTCATTTACTTTTGCCAAAACTTGTTCATAAGTTGACCATTGACTATTAACTAAACTAGTCGCTTCGCTTTTTAAATCCTCGGTATTAGCAGAATATCCTGAAACATTTAAACCTTTATTAGTTAAAACTGAACCATATTTTTCCCAGATAACCGTTTCTACTGCTGATGTAGTAGGAGAATTTTTAGCTTTAGTGGAATTAACTTTAGTAGTAGTTTTAGTTTTTTTAGTTGTTTGAGTTGTTTTATCTTTTTCTACCTTCAAAGTAAATTCTTCTTCCATAGTATTTTTACTAGAATCTGTTGCAACATATTTTAATTTATAAGTTCCAACTTTATTAATATCATAATCTCCTACTATTTCTGGAGTAATTTTCTCTTTAGAATTATCTTCGACAACAACATCTTTTAATAAATCAATTTTACTACCTACAGTAGTACTTATCTCTTTAGAATATTTAATTGTAGGTTTAGTTGTATCTACTATATTTATCGTAAATTTATAATTTTGTTCTTTACCATTGTCTTTATATACTAAAGTTAATTCTTTTTCTCCTAAAACGGAAGTATCAATTAGTTTATCCTCACTAACTATTTCTACTTTATTCTTGTTACTAATTAAAGATAATAATTTGACCTCATCATTTATTTCAATATCTAATTTATCAATTAAAATTGGCTTTTCTTCTATTATTTTTGTTTTTGGTTTAGAGTGTTTTAATGCAATAGTTAAAACTATACCTCCTATTAATATAATTGATATAATACAAATAATCCATAACTTTTTCTTTTTCATATATACCTCTTCTTATTTTCATTAATTATTTTTTAAAATTTCATATCCATCTCTTGTATCATTAATTATATAACCTTTTTTTCCTAATTCTTCTCTAATTTCATCAGCTTTTATAAAATCTTTATTTTTTTTCGCATTCCATCTTATTTCCGCTAATTCTTTTATATCTTCTGGAATGTTTTCTGGTTCTTCTTTAATCCCTTCAGCTAATTTTAAACCTAAAACTTTATCAAACTCCATAACTAATTCATACTTTTCATACGCTGGTGTTGATTTTAAGATATTCCATAACGTAGAAAAAGCAAGGGGAATATTTAAATCATCATTGATAGCTTCTTTGAATTCTTCTTGATATTTGCTTAAGTCTTCTTTAGTTTTTAAAGCATTTTTATGTATATTTAAAAGTTTATGTAAATTTTTTAAAGATTGATGAGCAAAATCTAAAGCTTCAAAAGTAAAATTTAAATTTTTTCTATAATGAGTATTTAAACATAAATATTTAAAATCCATAGGTGAATATCCTCGATTAATTAAATCATCGATAGTATAAATATTATTTAAACTTTTACTCATTTTACCATTATCAACTAGCAAGAACTCACAATGCATCCAATTTTTTACTACTTGATGATCCATAGCACAATCATTTTGAGCAATTTCATTTTCATGATGAATTGTTTTATGATCAATTCCTCCTGTATGAATATCAATATATTCGCCTAAGATATCATGACCCATTGTTGAACATTCTATATGCCATCCTGGACATCCTACACCCCAAGGAGAATCCCATTTCATAATATGATTAGGTTCTACAAATTTCCAAAGTGCAAAATCAAATGGATGACGTTTTTCATCATTTTCGGTAATTCTTGCATATCCTTTTTCCTCTAAATTTTTCTCGCTTAAACGGCCATATTCTTTAAATTTAGAGACATCAAAATAAATGCCATCTTTAATTTGATAAGTATATCCTTTAGCTTCTAATATTTTTATAAACTCTATCATTTTATCAATATAATCTGTTGCCTTTGTAATATACTCAGGCATATCAATATTTAATTTATCTAAATTATCCATAAAAATATTAGTATAATATTCTGCTATTTCATAAGGAGTTTTATTTTCTTTTTTAGCAGAAGCTTCCATTTTGTCTTCGCCCTCATCAGCATCACTTGTTAAATGACCAACATCAGTAATATTCATTACACCTTTTATTTCATAATCATTATATTTTAAAACTCTTCTTAAACTATCCATAAAAATATAAGCTCTCATATTGCCTATATGAGGATAATAATAAACTGTTGGTCCACAAGAATACATTTTAACTATATTTTTTTCCTGAGGTATAAGTGTTTCTTTTTTCTTCGTTAAACTATTATATATTTCCATAATCATCATCTTTCCTACATTTTATTTTTTTACTATTTATATACTTCTTTTAAGTAATTAATTAAATTAATAAATTTCATTCCATTAGAAGCTTTAAAAAGAATAGTATCATTTTCTTTTAAAATATTAATAAACTCTTTTGCCTCTTCTAAATTATCATAAGAATATATTTCTTTTTGTCCTAATTCTTTGGCTTGACTAGCAATATATTTAGCAGATGAACCAATAGTTATTAAAATATCTATTTTATTATTAACAACTTCTTTACCTACTTCTTTATGTAAAGCAATAGAATAATCTCCTAACTCTAACATATCTCCTAAAACTGCTACTTTTCTAGTTTTATATTTACTTAAAACACTTAAAGAAGATTTCATAGAATCAACACTAGCATTATAAGCATCATTAATTATTGTTAGATTATTTTGGAAATGAATTATTTCCATTCTGTTTTTTGTTAATTCAAAATTAGCAATTCCTTCAATTATTTTATTTACTTCTATTTTCAATAATGTTCCCACTGCAAAGGCTACTAAACTATTATAAACAAAACTGATACCTGGAATTGGACAATGAACTAAATAAAAATTATCTTGATATTTAATTTTAAAATCAGAAGAATTTTCTTTTAGATTTAAATCAATAGCAGTAAAATCACTTTCATTATCTATTCCTATAGTAATTACACCTTTTTTATTTTTTTTATAATAATCATGTAATAAATCATTATCATTATTAATAATTAATTTTCCCTCTTCATTCATACCATTAATTATTTCTAATTTAGCTTTTAAAATATTTTCTCTTGAACCAAGTTCACCAATATGAGCAGTTCCAACATTAGTTATTACACTAATATGCGGTTTCACAATATTAGTTAAATAATCAATTTCTCCTAAATGATTCATACCCATTTCAATCACAGCTGCTTGTTCATTAGTAAGTCGTAAAAGAGTAAAAGGAAGACCAATATTATTATTAAGATTACCTTCTGTTTTTAAGGTTTTAAAATTAGTAGATAAAACACTATAAATCATATCTCTTGTAGAAGTTTTACCAACACTACCAGTTACTCCTATAAATTTAGCCTCCGAATTATTTCGTTTCTCTAACGCTAAATCTTTTAGAGCTTCTAAAGAATTATTTACAACTATTATGGTTTTATCATTTTTTAGAGGTTTATTTACTTCAATGTAATCTTTTTCTAAAATTACACAATTTGCCCCTTTTTCAAAAGCTTCTAAATAAAAAGTATTACCATCAAAATTAGAACCTTTAATTCCAATATAAGTATCTCCTCTTTTTATTTTTCGCGTATCTTGAGTAAAAGATTTACAAATAGTATCTTCACTTCCAGAATAAAGTGTTCCATTACAAATCTTTATTATTTCTTTTGCTGAAAAACTTTCTTTCATATAGTTCCTCCAAACAAATTCATCTTATCATAATTTTATGTTTAAAGTAAATAAAGTTATACTTGTAATTTATTATTTTTTAAAGTAAAATAATAAGCCGAAGGAGAAAACTATGACAGAAGATCAAGAAAAAATAATAACAAACCCTTTTATAGTATTAGAAGTTATAAAATTTATTAATTCTAATTTTGCACCAATTATAAAAAATTTATGTCCAACTTGTCCTCATAGAGACGGTAGTTATTATTTTGTTAATGGCAGTTGTGCTACTTATGCTGAAATTTTACATTCAGTTTTTGAAGGTGTATCACAATATTATAGTTGTGCTAATCATGTAGTTACTAAAATAGGGAATCTTTATTATGATGCTCAAGGTTTAAATTATGCCCCTTTAGAAACAGATGAATATAAATTTTGTCCGGAAGAATATTTTCCTGAAGTAAAACTAGGATTACACAGAACTGATGGTACAGAAGAACTAATTAAAGATCCTTTAATAGAAATAGGCAAAACTGCTTTAGAAAAATTTTTAAGAAAAAAAGGTATAGATACTAATTCTCTTAAATTACTTAAGAAAAAATGATATAGTTTTATAATTTACACTATATCATTTTATTTTTTAATAAAATTAATTTTTCTTGTTCTTCTTTTAATTTTTTTCTTTCTTCTTCTACTATATTGTTAGGAGCTTTTTTTACATAATTTTCATTAGAAAGCAATTTTTCTCGTCTATTTATAGAATTTTGTAAATTTTCTATATCTTCAAGAAGTTTATCGTTATTTTCTTTTTCACCTTCATAATAATAAGTAATATCAATATATTTAGACTTATAATTTTCACATATTGTATTTTGAGGTTCTTTAACTATTTTATCTTCTTTTATTTTTAACTGAGATATATAAATATTTTCTAAAGATTTATCAACTTCTAATTTAATTAAAGCTTCTTTAGTAATATTATTAACTGCTTTCATATTTCTAATATTTAAAATATCTTCTAAAACTTTATCTAATTCATTACTTTCTTTATTATAATTAACTTTATCAACTGTAGGATATGCACTTATCATAATAGATTCTGCATCTTTAATAGGCAACATCTGATAAATTTCTTCTGTAACATAAGGCATAAATGGATGCAATAATTTAATAATTGTAGTTAAAGTATCTAGTAAGACACTCTTAGTTGTATTATTCATATCTATTTTAGCAAGTTCTATATATTTATCACAAAAGTCTTCCCAAATAAATTTATAAAGTTCTGTTCCCACATTATTAAATTCGTACTTTTCCATAGATTTAGTAACACTTTTAATAATTTTATCACGTTTATTAATAATCCATTTATCACTTATACTTAATTTATCTAGAGTATAATCATCTTTAGTAAAACCTTCTAAATTCATTAAACAAAAACGAGAAGCATTCCATAATTTATTTATAAAATTCCAAGTTGATTTTACTTTTTCTTCGTCATATCTTAAATCAGCGCCTGGAGCAGAATTGGTAGTTAAAAAGAATCTTAAAGAATCTGCTCCATACTCTTCAATAACATCCATTGGATCTACTCCGTTACCTAAACTTTTAGACATCTTTCTTCCTTGATTATCTCTAATTAATCCATGGACTAAACAATCTTTAAATGGTCTTTCTTTCATAAAATATAGACCTTGAAAAACCATACGACATACCCAAAAGAAAATAATATCATAACCTGTTACTAAGACATTTGTTGGATAATATTTTTCTAAGTCTTTTGTTTTTTCGGGCCAACCAAAAGTACTGAATGGCCACAAAGCACTAGAAAACCAAGTATCTAATACATCTTCATCTTGAGTCCAAGTTTCATCAGGAGCTTGTTCTCCTACAAAAACTTTATCATCTTTATACCAAGCAGGAATTCTATGGCCCCACCATAATTGACGTGATATACACCAATCATGACAATCTTCCATCCAATGTGTTAAGATTTTTTCAAAACGTTTAGGAATAAAATTGACTTTCTTTTCTTTATCCTTTTGAGTATCTAATACTTTTTTAGCAAGAGTATCCATTTTAACAAACCATTGTTTAGATAAATATGGTTCAACCATTACTCCTGTTCGTTCACTGTGTCCTACTGAATGTGTAATAGGTTCAACTTTTATTAATAAATTTTCTTTTTTTAAATCTTCAATTAATTTTTCTCTACAGGCAAATCTATCTAATCCAGCATAAGTTCCAGCAAATTCATTCATTGTTCCATCTTCATTTATAACTTTTACTCTCTCTAAATTATGTCTATTTCCTACTTCAAAGTCATTTGGATCATGAGCTGGAGTAATTTTAACTACACCTGTTCCAAATTCTGGGTCAGCATGTTCATCTGCTACTATTGGAATTAATTTATTAAGAATAGGAAGAATAACCTTTTTACCAATATAATCTTTATATCTTTTATCATTAGGATTAACAGCTACAGCAGTATCACCAAATAAAGTTTCAGGACGAGTTGTAGCTACTTCTAAATAAGAACTTTTATCTTCTAAGTAATATTTAATATGATAGAAAGCTCCTTTTACATCTTTATATTCTACTTCTTCATTTGAAAGAGCAGTTTTAGCTTCAACATCCCAATTAATAATTTTTTCCCCTTGATAAATTAATCCTTCATTGTATAAATCAATAAATACTTTAGTAACCGCTTTGTTTAAACCTTCATCAAGAGTAAAACGTTCTTTAGAATAAGCAAGAGAAAGGCCTAATTTTCCCCATTGATTTCTAATATTTTCTGCATAATCATCTTTCCATTTCCAAGCTTCCTTTAAGAATCCTTCACGACCTAATTCATATTTATTAATACCTTCACTTTTTAATTTAGCAACCACTTTTGCTTCAGTTGCTATAGCAGCATGATCCATACCAGGTAACCAACAAGTGTCATATCCTTGCATCCTTTTATATCTAATAATGATATCTTGTAAAGTAGTATCCCA
>CANQNA010000077.1 GCA_947625005.1 uncultured Bacilli bacterium | reverse complement strand
CGATAACTAAACCATCATTATTGATAATTGCAAAGTCATGTTTGTACTTAGCAATATCAATTCCAACAAAAAACATAAAAATACCTCCAATCTGTTGTTAGTGACTGTTATGATTCCATAGCTTTTACTCCTTGTAGCCTTGTTCTACATAAATCGTCTGGCGATATCTAACTAATTAACAATAGGAAATAAAAGCTGTGGTAAGAGCCTCCAAAAACTAGTCAAAGCTAGAAAAAAATAGGTACAAATCCACAGCCACGATTTAATTATAACAGCTGGCCAGCAGTTATAATTAAATACTTAGTTCTCAAAGAAAGGAAAAGTTATAAAGTTATTCATTTCTTAGAGTAATTTTATAATACAAGGTTTTTAAATGTCTAATAAAATTTTTGATCTACAGCCTTGGAATTTAGAAGAAGTATTTAAACAAATTTATGTTGATGAATTAAGGAGCAAACAAGGAGAAATTTTGTAATGATAGATAAATTTGACGAAGAAATGATTGAAATATATAAAGAGGACATAAATGATAACGATGCATCATATGTTCCATTTGGTTTTTCATTTCAAGCAGATGCTGGAATAGTTCTTTTTATCAAACACTTTTCCGAAGTAAAATCTATTTCCATTGAATCGCACTTACAGGATATTGAATTAATAAAGAAAAATGGTGAACTTATATTAGCTCAAGCAAAATCATCGCAAAATCCAATGAGTGCAATTAATGAAAAAGAAAAATTAACAGATGCTTTATTTTCACTTATTAGATGCAGTCATAATGAATCAGATATGTTGATTTATATTTCAAATCTACCTGACCCTTTGAAAAGCAAGGATAAAAATGAATTTGATTTTAGAGAAGTTAATTATAAATACTTATCTTCTGAAGCGGTTTCTAATGTAAATAATGCAATAGAGAAACTTAAAGCAAAATTAATTAGTAAAATTAATGATTCCAGTACAAGTAAAATAATAAAGAATAGAAGTAAAATCGTATTGAATCAACTCGTTGATTTGAACAAAGAAAAACTTTATTTTATTTCTATACCAAAATATTATGGCGATAAAGAAGATGATAGAGTATGTGAAATAATAAATCAAATTCATATCTTTTTATCTGACAAAATGAAATATACTCCGTCTCTGGCACTCTCAATGTCAAAGCAAATATATGAAATTTGGCATAATAAGTGCTTTTTTGACTCAACATTGAATGCAAAATCGGATAGGAAAATTATAAAAAAAGATGAATTAATTTGACCATTAATCACATTATTCAGCGAAAAAATGAATGTGTTAGATCTTCAAGAAATTATTGATGAAGAAATAACTAATGAAATGCAAGACAAAATAAATTATTTGTCTCGCGATTTTATTAAATTAAACGATTTTGAATTAGTAAACAAAATTCTAACATCATATGAAGAATACAAAAAAATAAATCCAATAAAAAACAATAAATTAACTTTTATTAAGGATAATTGGACATGCTTTGAAAATGATTTTAAATATTTAAATGAAGATACTGAATTTGATGATGTTGATAAAAAATGTTCAATAATGTTTTTCATATATTCAATTTTGGAAAACTATCTTAATGTGCAAAAAGTATTAAAAGGAGGCGAAATTAATGAAAATAATTAAATTTAAAATTTCAGAAGGAATTAATGTTTGTGAAGATATTTTTTCACCCTCAAGTAATTTATTATTTTCACATGAAAATGCTAAAGGAAAAACGACATATTTAAGATTGTTATTTTACGCTTTGGGTTATAATATTCCAGAAACTTACGGAATAGATTTCTCAAAAATAGATTGTTATATAGAAATTGAAAATAAAGGCTTTTTATATAAAATTACACGTTCAAAAGCTGCTTTGAATGTTTTAGTGAATAATGATTCATTTATTTATGCATTGCCAATAGAACATACTTTATTTTTAATGCTTATATTTGACTCTGAAAATATGAAGCTATTAAACAATGTTTTAGGCCTCATTTATGTTGATCAAGAAAAGGGATGGACACTATTAAATAGAGGGATTGTTATAGGACGTATTCGTTTTAGTATAGAAGAATTTGTAGCAGGATTGTCAGACATTAATATAGATTCTTTAATTGAAAAGAAAAAAAAATACGAATTTGAAATAAAAAAATTGAAATCACTAATTGATATGAATGATGTTCAAAATGAATTGTTAAAAATAGAAGATAAAAAAATAGTAACTGATGATTATGCAAAAGAAATTAATTTAAAAATAAATTATCAAAAAGGCAAAATTGAGAAAATAAAACGTAAATTAAATGAAATTTCAAATATTTTAAATGAAAATATAAGTTTTTTTAGTTTCTTAGAGAAAATGAAAATATACGTAAAAAGTAATAATGGGGAAAGTATTTTATTAAATAGAAATACAATTGTAAATGCAGAAGAGAATATTAAATATATTGAATATCAAAAAAATCACTATATTTACGTACTTGAACAAGAAACAAAAGTTTTAACTCGGTTAAGCAATGAATTAGATGAATATTACGAAAAAAGTAATAATTTATTCGGATATTCACCTGATCAAAGTAGTGAAATAAAAGTGAATAATACCTTATCTCAAATTCAAATTGACATAATAAGTGTTAATAATTTATTAAATGAATATAATGAAAACTTAAAAAATATAAAAACTCAAATTAATGAAAAACTAACAGTAAATTTGGATTTTATGAACAAAGTTTATAAATATGTTTATAAATATTGTGATAAATTAGGAATTGGAGAAAAGATAAGTAAAAAAAGTGAATTTATATTTACTGACAATTTAAAAAGGTATTCTGGTACCATTCTTCACAAATTGGTTATATCGTTTAAAATTGCTATGCATAAGATTCTTGAAGAAAAATTGGGATATAATGTTCCGTTTATTTTAGATTCTCCTACTGGAAGAGAAGTAAAAAAAGAGACCATTAAGGAAATAATGAATTTAATAGTAGATGAATTGCCTAATACGCAATTGATTATTGCTAGCATATATGATTATTTTAATACACAAAAAACTTTTGTGTTTAAGAATTACGCAATTGAAGAACATTGTACTAATGAAATTTGATGTACACAATATTAATGAGAAAGCTTTTTTCAGTAAGATTGTAATAATTGTAAATAGCAGCATCTTTTGGTTATATTGACATCAATTTAAATTCGTTTGGTATCAAACTACAATCTGTTAATAAAATTAACAATACTACGATAATTAAGCACTTTTTCATAAAAAACTAACTTTCTATAGAATGTGGAAATTAAGACGATTTATTTATTAAACTAGAGTAAAAAATGAAGCTTTTATATATGTACATAAAAAAATTTAGGAGTATGTATTTTGTATCAAAATGGTCCTCTTTGACCATATTGAAAGAACCAGATTGATACAATGTGTCAGTCTGTTTTTTATAGAGTTCGATACCCAACGTCTATATGTTTTTAAAGAAAATTAGGTCTTAGGAAGTGCAGAAGTTGCATTATTTCTAGGACCTTTTTTATTTGCCTTAAATCATGGTGGCGACGATAGGTGACGATAGGAGACGATAGATGACGAAAGGTGACGAAAGACGACGATAGGTGACGAAAGACGACGATAGGTGACGAAAGGGTATTTATAATTTATATTCATGAAAAGAAGTGAAATTTTTTTGAGAAAATTCTGAGACCAACATGAGATTATCGTAACTTGACAAAATAATGCGATATTTATCGAAAATTCTTGATTTTGCCGGGGGGGGGTTACAATTTAAAAGGGTGAATTTTATGATTAAAAAAATTTTATTTCTTTTGTCGATAATGTTTATATCGATTGGCTTATGTAGTTGTTCATATAACGTTAGTAATGAAAGTAGTGATGACATTACAAATGGTTCAAACAATAATACTAGTGAAGGTAACGATTCTGATGATAACGTTGATGTGAAAGAGTGGAATTCAGTTAGCGATTTATATTTTGGATATGGTATTAAAAAGAATGATATAGACAATTTCTTTATTAAAAATGGCACAAAAGTTAATGATTTAATTCATGTAGATGATGAGTATTATTCATATCAAAAAGTTAATACAACTATTATCTATGGAATAAATAATGGCTCTTTTAACATATCTAATTCATTTACTAGTAGTCAACTTAAAGATGTAGAAGTGACTAATGCTTTTGGAGTTACGAAGGTTATCAAAGCTACGGTTTATACCGAATATGTTACTTCGATTAGCGTTAATTACTATGATTCCTTGGATAAAGCAGTTTTTGGAGCTTCTTATAATGGGGCTATTATTGACTCTAATATTGAAATTCTTGATGCTCAATCAGGAACTTATAATTATTTTATAAGTAAAATTGGTGATGGCTATATTTTGCCTAGTTACAGTGATGTTAATGTTCGTAAAGTTGAGTCAACCTTTAATATTGATTCAAATGTCCCATCAATTTGCTATTCATTTTTAAAAACGAGTATGAGTTTATTTAATGATGTTGTAAAAGAAATAGGCTCTAATTATTCGGTTACTGCTTTGTATAATGAGAATGATTGGAATGATATTAATTGGGATATGGTTCAATTCACAAATAAAGAGGTTGTTTATGATGGTAAGACTCATTCTTTATATGCGGCTAATGCTCCGGATGGAGTTAAGGTAAGCTATAGTGAAAAAGAACTTTCAAGCCCAGGCGAACATGTAATTGAAGCGACATTTTATGATCCTAAGGGCAGAAAAATAGGAAGCAAATCTGCAGTATTATTTATTAACGACGAGTTTGATATTAGCTTTAAGTTTTATTATGGAGATAATTTGTTAAGTGAAAAAACATTAACAGCTCATTATGGTGAAGATTTGATTAGTATTGCTGATGAATATGTACCAGATGGATATATAATTGCTAATGATAATTTGGAATGGGCAGTAATTGGAGATCAAAATATAGAAGTGGATTTAATGGGAGACCACGAAGGATATTTGAAGATTTTAAGTGATACTAATGCTGAATTAAATGGCAAGTATTTATCTTATGAGCTCATTGATTATTCTTATGCTGTTAATAAAAATCAAATTATTAGTACGACGCCATATGGAGAAAATCAACCCATTGAATTCTTCCTTGACGAAATAAATGGTATAGAATTTTGCAATTCACTTTATATCTATAGTAAATTCTTATTTAAGTCCTCTCAGTTGGTTAATTTAACTTCAGTCGATATATCTAACATGAAATATTTGACGGAAATTCCTGATGGATTCTTTTATGGGTGCAAAAATCTTACAACGGTAACCGGTCATGAATTAGATTATTTGAGTAAAATTGGAGATAATTTTCTACAAAATACAAACCTTATAAATTTTGATGTGGATTTGTCAAATGTAACTTATATCGGTCGTTGCTTTATGAGAGATGCTTTAATTGGAGAAGAAAGCAGAGAGATTACAATTGATTTACCATTATTGCAATCAATCTATGGTGCAACAAGCGGGGAAATTGAAGATTATCAGGGTGAGATCGATTATGTTTATTTCTTATATCAATCAAAAAAGAATTCAAATGCCGTTGTTAATATTAAGACTTATGATTTTCTTTTAACTAATAATATGTTTGAAGCTTTGAATTTTGTTTTTGATTATGAAATACAAAAACCACAAAAATATTCTTTTGTTAATCTTAATATTTATACTAACAAAGTAAGCTCACAAGAAAGATTAATAAATGAGCTACCAGGAAAAGTCAGCATAATTGCTTTAGAATAAAAAGTATAATATCTTTCACAAATTGTTTTTCCAAGAAATCCTTTTGGATTAAATGATATTGACGATAATTTGATTACTGAAGACAAAACTTTTTCCATTCTTAGAAGAATGGAAGGTAAAAGAGAGATTGTAGGTCTTGAAAATGTAAATTTTGTAAACAAAAATAAAGAATTAATATCTAAGTATAAAGTTTTTGTTTCAAAGGCTGATGGTGCAGCTGGACAAATTGGTAATCCAATTCCGGCTAAAATAATTGGTAATCCAGAATTTGGAGATATTAACCAAATTTGTACAGAAACATTTTTAGCAATAGGGCCTTTTGATAATTCAAGTCAAGCAAAAAATTTGATGTATTATTTAAAAACTAAGTTTTGCAGATTTATGATTGGAATAAGAAAAAATAAAAATATGACACAAGACACATATTCATTTGTTCCATTTTTAAATTTAGACAAGCAATGGACTGATACAGAATTATATAATTATTTCGGTTTGTCTGATGATGAGATAAA
Source organism: uncultured Bacilli bacterium (assembly GCA_947625005.1). The sequence continues at coordinate 330 of CANQNA010000077.1, read as the reverse complement.
ATATATTGAAAAAATGATTGAAAAGAGATTGTAAAAAAGTATATGTTCACTTTAAAAACGGAAGCAAAATAAAAATATAAATATAAATATAAATATAAATATCTATTTAATAAACCACCACTAGCTATTATGATTTTGGTGGTTTTTGCTTGCCTTTAGCCTGCGTGCAATTGCGTTCATTTGCGTGCATCTGCTTGCATTTGCGTTCACTTGCGTGCAACTGCGTGCATTGTATCAAAATGGTACTCTTTTGCCATATTGAAAGAACCAGATTGATACAATGTGTCAGTCTGTTTTTTATAAAGTTTGACTATCAACATCTATGTGGTT
>CANQNA010000076.1 GCA_947625005.1 uncultured Bacilli bacterium | reverse complement strand
CTGGTAACAACTCCAAACCTGCTTCTGGTAACTCTGGTAACTCTGGTAACAACAATAACCCTGCCTCTGGTTCGGGCTCTTCTGGAAACCAAAATCCACCTCAACAAGTGACTGTTACTTTGGATGACGGTTCTAAGAAAACTACTAAAACTGTTACTAAAGGCGCTAAATTTGGTACTCTTCCTGAGCAACCTAAAAAAGATGGGTATGTGTTCAAAGGATGGTTTGATCAAAATGGTAACCAATTAACTGCTGATACTGTTATTAGTTCCGCTATTACCTTTACCGCTAAGTGGGATAAGGCGACTATAGGTTCTACTGGTGTTAAATTAAATCAAACTAGTTTGAACTTAAAACCTGGTGAATCATCTGCTAAACTTACTGCAACTTTATTACCAGAAGATACTACTGCTAAGATTGCTAAAGTTACTTGGAATTCTAATGCAAACAATATCGCTACTGTTAAAGATGGTATTGTTACTGCAGTGAATGATGGTTCTGCTAAAATTACTGTTACTGTTACTACTAAAGATAATAAAACCTACACTGCTACTTGTACTGTCAATGTGACTTCAACGTATAATATTACGATTCAAGAGAAAACAGATGATACTACTGGTATGGGACTTAGTGTTTTCAATATTATAGTAACTAAAAATGGTGTTAGTATAACTGATTATATTAAAATTGATTTTGGCATTAGTGGCTTGGATAACTGTAACTATAAAACACTTTTATCACATAATCAAAAAAATAAAATCACAGGTACTAAAGCCTCTATTACATTGAAAAATAATAAAATAATTAATAATGTAAATGTAGATATTAAATAAAGAAAGGATGTTTTAAAGAATGAATAAAAAATATGTAAAATTATTTGGTGCTATGTTCTTTTCCTTCTTCTTATCGTTAAATTGTGCGAATGCTAGACATTTTAGTTCTGCCAAAGAATTAGGCGAATTTGTTGATAAATGGAGAGAAGAACATCCATCAGATGCTGTTCAAGAAGATTCATGGATTTATATTGCTGGTAAATATGTATATACAGCTTCAAATAAATTCTCTATGTATTCATATTCAAAAGGTTATCAATCTATTGACCCCAAAAAAAGTGATACATATCTTTTTGAATTAGATAAAGAAGATGGCGGTTGGAATGCAAATACTTTAACAAATCTGTTACAAAATACTGTTACGATTCCAACTGAATTTGATATTGAATATATTGATACTGATTATCCAATTGATACTCGTGTAAATACTAATAATTATACTGAGACGGCAGTTGGAAAATTAACAGGTATTGTTGGTGGTGAAGAAGAAACCCAAAAAACACTATATGTTGCAAGAGTTGATGACGACAAAAATGTTGTTATTGATATAAAAACTGGTACTAGAAATGAAGTACAAGGTACTGGTATAATTGCAGCTCTTGAAGACTTATTATCAGAACCTTATGTTACATCAATTACTTTGGCTGTTGATGGGGAAACAGTAGCTACCTTAGATAGTGAAAATTCTGAACTTAACGCAGCTGAAGAATTTGATAAAGTCTTAAATGCCTTAATTGGTAATGAGCCTGATACTGAATTAAGTGCTTTAGTTGGTAAATCATTTACTTTAAAATACAATCTTGCTGATGGTGTTTTAAATGAAGGAAAAAATGAAGTTACAGTTAGCTTTACTTCTACATATGATGTTGAAGCTTTAATTAAAGCCGATGACGATTTAAAAGATGCTTATACTGATGGTTCATTAAAACTTAATGTTACATCTCATACAGCATTAACTAATTTATTAACTGGTTTAGATGAACATTTGGTTAAATCTATTGCTATTGTAACTACTGATGCAGAAGGTAACAGCACTTCTTATGCATTAGAAGATTTTGCAGAATTAAGTGCTTTAGAATTAACTGGTAAAACATTTGTTGTTACATTAACTCCTTCTAATAAGGGTGTAGTGTTAACAAAAGGTGTATTAAATGTTTCATATATTACTATGATTGATACAAATATATTCTTTGAAGAGAAAATTAATTCAGGTTCAGGTAATTATGAATTAAAATGCAAAGCAAATGATAATAACTCATTATGTATTCCTGTTTTAAATATCACTGGAAATGATAATGTTAATGGATTGGATGCATTGGCTAAAACTATTGAAAATGCTCTAAATACTGGTGTAATTAAGAGTGTTAATCTTCAATTAGGAAGAAATATTGAAATATCAACTTATACTGCTACTGATATAGGTACAATAAAAGGTAAAATTAATGGTTTACTTAAATCTGTTGCAAAAACATATGGTCAAATAGCAGATGAAGGATTTGGAGATATTGTTCTTACATTTAATTTAGATACCGAAAAAGGTGCTGTTTCTAAATATGGTGAAAGTCATACTTCTGAAACTTACAAATTTAAAGTGGGTTCATTTATTGATTTTGATGCTCCAATTGAAGCATTAGTAACTGCTACTAAAGATAACAAATATGTAAATATTACTATGAATCATGATGTTGTAACAATGGATGTTAAACTTAATCATAATAAGGTTCTTCTTGGAAATATTGTAAATTTACTTCATGAAACTTTTGACAAATATGATGATAAGATGACTATTAAATTAGGTGATGTAACATATACGAATGTCACAGACGCTTCTGGAAATAAATCTTTAAGACAAGCTTTCTGGCATTTATTACCTGTTACAATGTATGATTTAGTTACTCCTGGTATTATGGCTAATGCTAATGATTTAGTTGTTACTATATCTTCTGATACTAAAACAGCTTATCCTGGAACTCTTGGCATCTTATCTAATGGTGAAAAAACTGCTACTTATACATTTAAATTTATTGTAAGTGGTTTTGATGTAGATGAAGCTGCTACTGATTATGCTGCAATTGAAAATGATTATTTCAAGATGAATTATGCAAAAACTACTTCTGAAGAAGAAGGCGTAACTTCTAGAGATTTGACTGTTCAATTAAGCAATTTAACTACAAAATTCTCTGAATTTGTTGGTAAAGGTGGAACTGGTTTATTAGCTGGTTTACAAAAATATGCTGGTACATTCACAGTGACAGTTAATGGAAAACCAATTGATTTAACTAGTACTGCTGCTATGGCCACTGATTTACCTGAAGCTTTAGGTATTGCTTTAGATAACACTATTAATGATTTAGCTGAAAAAACTGTTCCTATTGTTATTACATTAAACGATCATGTAAATACAACAGTAGGTGAAGGTGAAACTAGAGAAGCAACTTATACAATTAATGTTACATTTAAAACAGATAATGCTATTGTAAATTTTGATGGTAAATCTGAATCATTAAGTTCATTAATTGAAAATGGTGTTGAGAAAATCATTTTAACCGAGGATGTTTCAATTTCTGAAGAATTAGCATTAAATAAAGATTTTGAAATTGATGGTCAAGGTCATGAAATTACAACTGATGTTAAAATTAGTGATAATGTTGATCTTAAATTATCAAATGTTAAACTTGTCGGTAAAGTAACTGTTGATGGTGATGCAAATAGTGAAGTTACTATTACAGGTGATGAGAATACTACTATTAAAGGTTCTATTAATGCTAGTGATGATACTAAAGTTAAGAGTTTAAAGATTACTTCTGTTAAAGTAGAAGGTACTTCTAAAGATTTAGTTTCTAATGATAAAAAAGCTGTCATTGATGCAACTGGAGCTGAAGAATTTGTTATGACAGGTTCTAGTGTTAAATATACTGGTGATAACAGTACTGGAACAGGTGATGAAATTTACTCATTGATCAAAGTTGATGGTAATACCACTATAAAGAATTCTAAATTTGATATTACAAAAATTAAAAATCCAATTGAGTTTAAATATTATGGTACAGCTTCTACTGGAATTAATAAAATAGATATTTTAGACAATGAATTTACTGGTGATAATTATGTTGCTGGTGATTCTCACAATGTAATATCTGTTTATGCTCTTAATGAAAATGCTGTAGTTAACGTTATGAGAAATAAATTTGCATGTGCTAACAGTGCACTTCGTATTTCAAATAATGGTGATAAACCTGTAACATTCAATGTTGTTGGAAATACAGTTGAAAGTTATAACAAAGAAGATAAATTAGTAAAGGCTTTAATTGTGATTAGACCTAATATAAAAATTAATTTATCTAACATAACAATTAATCATAATGGTAATAAGTTTGGTACAGCTGATTATACATATAAAGCAGGCGATGAGACTAAAGAAGAGTCTATTGATACAAGATTGGTTTATATTTATGATAAAGATACCAAAGTACCAATTGGTACTTTAAAAGTATCTGATTATATTGCACAACCATAAGCATTGTTATTCAATTAAATTAGTACTCATAAATAATGAGTACTTTTTTTAATTGATTAATCACAATAAAATAAGATAATTTATATGTTGGATGAGAATTGCAAATAATACTTGATTTGCTCCAGTTTTTATCATATAATGATAAAAAGAGGTGCAAATATGATAATTACGAATGATATTTTTAAAGAAAAAAATACAATTGCTAATGTAAATGCAAAGATTTCTAGAGAAATCAAAAAAGGAAATTTAATTAAATTAAAAAATGGTTTATATGAAACAGATAAGAATACACCAGGATATTTATTAGCGACTAGTATATATGGTCCATCTTATTTATCTTTTGATTATGCACTATTTCATTATGGATTAATACCTGAAAAAGTTGTGAACTATACATGTGCAACTTTAAATAAAAGAAAAAAGAAAATATTTCAAAATGATTTTGGAACATATATCTATCGAGATATTCCAAAAAGAGTTTATTCTTTAGAAGTTCATTTAGTTATTGAAGGAAATTATTCTTATCAAATAGCTTCGAAAGAAAAAGCATTATGTGATAAATTATATACATTAAGTCCTCTTAAAAATCTAAATGAATTAAAAACACTTTTATTTAATGACTTAAGAATAGATGAAGATGAATTTAAAAAATTAGATTATAATGTAATAAATAAATTAGCTAGCCTATATAACTCGACTAATGTTACGTTATTAGCAAAATATATGAGGAGATATGAAAATGAATAATACTTTAAAACAAATGATTGAAAAATATAATCCTAAAAATATTAATGAAGAAACAAATGCTATAAAAGAAATATTACAAGAAATTATATTATGTGGTTTAAGTCGTTCTAATTTCTTTAATAAAGCAGCTTTTTATGGTGGAACTGCTCTTAGAATATTTTATGGATTAAATAGATTTTCAGAAGATTTAGATTTTGCTTTATTAGAACCTAATCCTAATTTTGATTTAACAGAATATTTTACTTATATAAAAAATGAAATATTATCTTATGGTTTAAACTTAGACATTAATTATAAAAAAAAGACTCAAGACTCTAATATTTCTTCAGCATTTTTAAAAGGTGATACGAAAGAAGTCATCCTTACTTTTTTTCCTAATGAAGATTTTAAAAATTTAAATAATATGCTTAAAAATATTAAGATTAAATTTGAAATAGATATTAATCCTCCTATGGGAGCTACTTATGAATTTAAATATAAATTATTACCATCCCCTCATCAAATACGTATATATGACGCGCCATCATTATTTGCTGGAAAAATACATGCAATCATCTGTCGTGGATGGAAAAAAAGAGTAAAGGGGCGAGATTTATATGATTATATCTTTTATTTATCATTAAATACCAAAGTGAATTTAACTTTGATAAAAAATAAATTAATAGAATCTAATTATATAAGTAAAGATAGTAATTTGACTATTACTAAATTAAAAGAAATATTAAATGAAAAATTCAAAGAAATAGATTATGAAAATGCAAAAGAAGATGTTCTTCCATTTATTAGCGATAATGATTCATTAAATATATGGAGTTCTGAATTTTTTATTGAAATTACAAAAAATATAGAAGAAAATTAAACTAAAAAGAACCATAGTCATGGTTTCTTTTTAGTTACTCCAGTAAAAAAGAAGTTGAATAAATTTTCGTCTACTTCTTTTTTATAAATTACAAAATACTGCTTAATTTAGTATAAAAAAGACTGTTAAGAAATAATTACGTAATTTCCAAACAGCCTTATTTTTTACTAGAAATTCTAGAGCCAATAAATTTACTATTTTACTTCATTAACAGTTGCACTATTAGAAGATTCAGCATCAGTATATAAGAATCTATTAAATCCAGTATAACTTCCATCTTTTTGACTTTCATGAACAGTAGCAACACCATTAATTTTATTACCTTTGTAGTTAATAATAACATTAGAAGCAGACCATGTATCTGAGCTACTAATTTTTGTTTGTACTCCAACTAATGCAGTCTGTCCATCAACAGCTTTTCCTTCTTCATTAGTATTATTAGTTTTATTATCAGTAACTATATTATCAGTAATATTGTAAACTACTTTATGGTTATCTTTGTTAGAAATTCTAATTGCCCAGTTAGCATATGCAAATGTGTTTCCAGAAATTTCAATACGTGCAGCTTCTTCATTTCCAGTCTCTTTTACACCATAAATAGATATAATATTACGAGCTTGAGAACTAGGAAGTGTACCTTTTAATGAACCTTCATTTATACCAGTAAATATATTATGAGAAATAATTGTA
>CANQNA010000075.1 GCA_947625005.1 uncultured Bacilli bacterium | reverse complement strand
TATCACATTATCGGTTCCTAAAATTTTGATGGCAAATTGGAATAACTGTCACACATCTATTATAATTGCACAATTTTATAATTTTCAATAATTTTCAAACAATTGTAAAAATAGGCCAATTATGGTATTATAATATTTCGTTAGTGGACTTTAGTTTGAAAACAAATTCTAGTTTTCATGACTACATGCGTCTTGAACAAAGTGAAAGGAATATGCGATTACAATGAAAATAAAAAAAGTCGGTATATTAAAAGAAAAACATATAAATGATCTTACTATGATTCCAACGCTTAAACAAAATGGACTTAGGTGTTATTGTTCGGATTTAGCGAGAGTTATGGGAATTGAATATGATCAGTCAAATGGTTTTGGAGCTTATTGGTATGATGGAGCATCATCAAACGATAAAAAGAAAAATGCTATGAAATATGTCGATAAAAGTGGAAATTTATCTTCATCATTTACAGGTAAAAATCAAGTTGGGGTAAGATTAGCAATAAATTTTAATGATATTGAAGACTTTAAATTAAGTGAAGTAGAAAATTTAGTTTGTGAATATCCATTATTTGCAATTGGCGGCATGGTTGGCAAAACAATTGATAAACTATTTGAAAATAAAAGTAAGTTAATTTTAAAAACAGGAAGAGTTCATGATATAAATAATACTCTATATGAGGAATATGAAGTGTTTGGCATTAGATTTATTAAAAAGCATCAAAAGACTTCACAATGTGTTTTAATAGATGGTACATTAACTGAAAAAAATAAAATTGTTTATTTAAGAGTTGATAAAATTCCTTTTCAAGTCGATGAAGATGCCCAATTAATTTACTCTTCTATGGTTTTGATGGTTTCAGATTTTGATAGTAAATGCAAAAAATTTAAAGATAGTGTTTTAAATAGTTACTTAAATGGGAATTTTTTAAAAAGCATTAATGATGAGTTAGAACATAAGACACCATCAGTTGCGTTTCAAGAAGAAATAGTAAATCATAACAGATATGGATTTGATTTTTCTGATTTAACTGAAGAAGATATTGTTGAAATTTGTATTAAATGTAAAATAGCAGTATTTATGCATGGTAAGACGGGTACTGGAAAAACTGAAAGAATGATGGCGTTAGATAAAAATTTAGAATTAGTTGATTTTGGATGTACTAGTTCAGATGGGTTTACAGGTATTGTAGCAAAAGATTTTAATTCTAAAGAACTTTTTCTATACGAGCCATATTGGTATAAAAGCTTGTGTAAAAAAAGTGAAGATCATCTAGAATTAATGCATATTCTATTACTCGATGAATTAACAAATGCAAAAAATGATCTTCAAAAAGTAGCATTTGAAGTAACGCTTAATAGAACTCTAACTAATAGTGGGTTTAGATTGCATTTACCTGAAAATGTTGCGGTTTGTGCGGCAGGAAATGAAGCCAGTGAATCAAGATCTGCAAATGCTATGAGTGAACCCTTATTTGGTAGATTTGCTCATGTTTATATTGATACTGATTCTGAAGAGTGGTTAAAATGGGCAGTAAAAAGAAAAAAGGAAGGAAGAACTTTAACTTATAAAAAATTTGAAGAAAACGCTGCAATTCATCCCGCAATAGTAGATTATATTAGAGTTAATGGCGATAAAGTTTTAAGAACACCTTATAATGGTGTAACTCCAAATGCAGATCCTCGCAAATGGGCATTGGCTTCTCGAGCGTTATATCAATGTAACAATCCAAATGTTCTTCGCGCTTTTGTTGGCGAAGAAATTACAAAAGACTTTATAAAGTTCTCACAAATGAATTTAATTACTGTTGAAGATGTTTTAAGTGGTAAATGTACATCTGATAATGTTCCTTTTGATCCGTCTATTAGATGGTACATAACTTTATGTTTAAGCACAGTAGATGATGATAATGTTGATGTAGTTAGAGAGTTTGTTAGAGGATTAGGAAAAGAATTTTTAGCACTGTTTGATTATGAGTGGTCTAAGGATAATGAACAAAGAATTATGAAAATATATAATCAAGTTGATAGTTCGTTAGTTAAAAGGTTAGTGCCCAATGGAAATAAATAATATTATAAAAAAACTTTTGGTAAAATATCCATTATTTGGCAATGTAATCGCTAATTTACAATTTTGTTTTTCTAATGATTTAGTTCCTGCTCCTGCATATACAAATGGAAAATGTGTTTTCTATAAACAAGATTTTATTGATGATTATACTGATTCAGAAAAAGAGTTTATTATAGCACATGAGATATTTCACATAGTATTAAGTCATTTGTTTAGAAATGTTGGAAGAGATCGTGATTTATTAAACTTTGTTGAGGATGCAATTATTAATCAATTGTTAGTTAGAGATGGTTTAACTATGCCTGAAGGATTAGTAGATATTCCGGATGCGCTAGATTACTCTGTTGATGAATTGTATATGAAATATTTGCCAAAACTTGAAGAAATTAAAGAATGGATGAATGCCAATACTTATCATATGGAAATGATTGCACTAGAAGAATGGATAAACGGAATGTATTCTAAAGATTTAGAAGAATTAATGGATGAAAATAGTATTATCAGAAATGAACTATTATATGATTGTCAAGAACAACTTAAAATTAATGCTAATGAAAGTCAAATTACTTTAGGTGTAGAATTTCCCAGTGTAAATGTTGGTAGAACAAGAGCACTTATTGCTTGGAAAGATTTATTAAAGAAAAGTGTTGTTGCCCCAGATGAGTCAACAACATCATTTTACGAAGTTGAAATGGATGGAATAATTAAAAAAGAAGAAAAGCCTACGGAATCATATATTGAAAGTGAAATAATTATTGATAGTAGTGGTTCTATGCAAATGTCAAAAATAAAAGCTATTTTAAGGGAATGTAAAAATATTTTATTTGCCAGCCACATAAAAATTGGATTTTTTGATACAGAATTTTATGGATGGCATGAGATAAAAACTGAAACAGACATTGATAATTTACAAATTGTAGGTAGAGGTAGTAATGATTTTGTAAAGATGGTGGAGTGTTTTTCTAATGATGCTGATAATAAAATTATTCTTACAGATGGTGAATGGATATATCCAGATAAAAGTCCAAATGTATTATGGATAATATTTAATGATCTACCTCCCAATCTTTATGATCCAGATTTTTTTAAGAAAAAGATTAACTATATATTTATTGATACAAAAGATGTTCCAGTTCCTACAAACTCCAAACAACTAATTTTAGAACGAAAACAATAGTTGATAGATATTAATACATCGATAACATGTGTGCAAGAGAGTAATAAAATTATTTCTAAAAAAGTTGACTAGTGCGTATAAAGGCAATTTCACCTAAATCGAGTTAGAGTTAGGTGATTTTCTTTATCTTATAGGAAATTTCCTATAAGATAAAGAAAATAAAAGTTTATTTAAAAAAAGTTAAATGTATTACAATGTATGAATTAAGCCATTCACACATAGTTATTAATCATATAGGTATGATTCTAGAGTTATAGCTAATAGGGTTGGAAACACCGTTCAAACGATTGAAAAAGTCTATAAAATTAAGAGGTAAATAAGAGGTAGAAATAATAAAACTCCCGTATTTTTGGGAGTTAATGGCTATTTGGTGCCCAAGGCCGGACTTAAATACTTAATTTTTGCCTCTAAAATTTGGCTTATTTATGGGAAATTTTGGTACAAGAAAAATATGTTTTTTGAAATTTTTACTTTTTTTAAGATGCTGAAAATGTTTTTTTGCGCAAGCAAAAAAACTCTTCATTTTAACAAAAACACATTATTTTTAAATAATGTTTGGAACCCCCCATTACTAATAGGGGGGTAGGCACACCATCGACCCCGAACTTTTGGGAAATTTTAAATCAGCACTTTTGCATAAGATACTATGTTTATAACCTTTAATTTTTTGTATAATAAAATTGTAATTAAATATAAAATAAGATGCAAATAAGTAATTTTTAAGATGTTAGGGAGTATTGGAGGTATATATGATTAAAAATGATATTAGTATTGAAAATGAAAAAGATATTTCTGGCGAAGAAGAAAAACTACTCGGCCTTTTGGTTTATAAACAAAAAGAATATTTAAAGCAAAGATATGCTGAAGAGGTAGCCCATTGTATAATGTTATGGTTCAAATATTATCGCAAAGAAAGTATTTCTTATTATAATTTAGCAAATAGTTATATTATGCCATTGTATAATTATAGTGAAAGTGAAACTAAAGATATTATTGATTTATCAAAAAAGATTCTAGAAGAAAAATATTTTATCAAAATTCAAAATGAAAGACCTTTGATTCTATTTTCTGATAATGAAATGTATAAATAAATTTTTTTACAATTATGTAATTGAATTTTAGGCACAAAGTGCTAAAATTCTAAAGGCAATGCTAATTGCCCCAATATTCTTCCTCTTTTTTATTATTGGCTTTGGCTAAGCATTGCCAAGCGCTTTGTGGGTTCCTGGAATTCATTACTAATTTAAAAAAATTTATTACCTTAAAAAAATATCACTCTGTTGTGATATTTTTTATATGTCGCTATTTTCTACCTCTATGCTGCCTTTTTTGCTAAAATAGATATACTTATTATCATTTTGTAATGGTTCACAAAAATGTATTAATTGTACTGCTTTTTCTTTTGATATTTTATCTTTTTTATAATCTTCTAAAATTGCTACTATATCTAGAAAAGTACCGGCATCATTTTCTATGGTGTATCTTTTTAATTCTTCATTGTTGGTAATTAGTAATGCCTTATAATCAAAGTTTAGATCAGCCGCAAAATTTGTCAATTCATATATTTCTTGCTTTTTATAATTTGCGGCTTCTAATAACTCTAAAATATCTAAGTCAAGAACTTTTGCCAGTTTTATTATTATGCTTTCTGATGGTTTATTTATTTTTCCAGTTTCAAGTTTGGCAATATATGAGTTATCAACTTCCATTAGTTTAGCCAAGGCCCTTTGTGATAGATTCTTTTTTAAACGACTATTTTTAATTAAATCTTCTAAGTTTTGCATTTTGCTCCTTTCATTATAATTTTAGCATAAGACTTTTTAAAAATCTACAAAAAGTGTTGACTTTATTCAGCACAAATGTTATATTATATTTGCTGAATTAAATCAGCAAAAGGAAGAAAAATGTCGAAGGAGGTGAAAAAAATGCCAGTTTATAAAGATAAAGAAAAAGGAACTTGGTATTATCGAGTTTATGTTTTAGACGATTTAGGAAATAAGAAACAAGTCAGCAAATGGGGCTATAAGACAAAGGTCGAGGCTAAACAAGCTGAGCAAGATTACATAATTAACAGAAATTATATAAATGAACTAAGAAAAAGTAATTTTGATACAAGTATAACTTTTCAAGAACTATATAATATCTACATAAAAGATAAACGACAAACTTTAAAACCTAAGTCTTATATTAGTTATAAAAGTATTTTTGAGAATCATATTTTACCCTTTTTTAAAGATTATAAATTGTATGAGATTGATAATAAAACCTATATATATTGGAAAGATTATATTTTAAACAAAGGCTTTTCTTATAAGTATAATTCCTGCCTCCATATTTGTATGGTAAACATACTTAACTATGCGGTTAATTTTTACGGATTAAAAGAAAATATAGCAAGTAAAGTTAAAAATTTTTCTAGTAGTAACTACATACCTAAGGTTGATTTTTGGACTTATGACGAATTTCAGCAATTTATTAATGTTGTTGACGACGAAGAATATAGAACTTTCTTTATCTTAATGTATTTCACTGGCTTAAGATTAGGCGAGTGCTTGGCATTAACTTGGGAAGATTATATAAATAATTATATCGATATTAATAAAAATATATCGAGAGGCGAGGGAAACAATTATTTAATTACTACACCAAAAACCTTAACTTCAATTAGAAAAGTTCAATTAGATAATTATACGATTACCGCTCTTAATAATCACAAAATTAAATGCCAAAGAAGAAAAGATTTTAATGAAAAGCAATTTATATTTGGCGGTAATAAACCTTTAGCAAGAACTACCATTGCAACTAAGAAAAACGAATATTGTAAAAAAGCCGATATAAAAAGAATCAGAATACACGACTTAAGACATAGCAATGCCTCATTATTGTTATCACGAGGTGTCCCAATTACGGTTATTAGTAAAAGATTAGGGCATAAAGATATTACAACGACATTAAATAAATATTCACATTTGATACCTCTTGATGAAGATAAAGCAATTAAAATTTTAAATGATATGATCACTTAAAAAAATACTTTCAAGAAGTTTTCAAGAAGTTTTTGTAACCATGACCACAAAAAAATCCCGAATGTTCGGGAAATTTGCCAAAATTTGGTGCCCAAGGCCGGACTTGAACCGGCACGAGTGATTAAGCTCGCAGGATTTTAAGTCCTGTGCGTCTACCTATTCCGCCACTTGGGCAGGCACTGTCTTATTAAATAAGACTATTTTAGTATAATATGAATTTTTAACAATTGCAAGATATTTTTGAAAATTTATGAAATTTGGTCCCTAAAAACAGGTTGACATTGCAAATAGGCTTATGTTATAATGCTTTTGTTAGCCAAATTACGGAGGAATACCCAAGTCCGGCTGAAGGGATCGGTCTTGAAAACCGACAGGTCGAGCAATCGGCGCAGGGGTTCGAA
>CANQNA010000074.1 GCA_947625005.1 uncultured Bacilli bacterium | reverse complement strand
GAAAGAAAAAAATAGTTTTAGAGAAAGGCTAAATTATTGACAAAAGGCTTTAAATTTCGTAAAATAAGGATATAAATTTGTGGAAAAGAAAAATTATATTATAAAGTATGAAAGAGAAGACTAGTTGGTGAAAATGTCTAATATGGTTAATATATGAAACACCTTTTAAAAGCAAACGAATAAATCGCGTTAAGATTAAAAGAGTACGGTAGTAAAATAGAGTGGCACCGCGGGGATTTCCTCGTCTCTATGAATTATTGTGCTTTTTTTATTTAAGGAGGGAAAAAGATGATTACAAAACAAAAAGGGACTTATGATTTAGTAGGAATTGAGGCAAAAAAGCGTAAATATGTTAATGAAGTAATTGATGCTATTTGTGAAAAATATAATTATAATTATATTGAAACTCCAATATTTGAATCGAGTGAATTATTTCATAGAAGTGTGGGCAATTCTAGTGATATTGTAAGAAAAGAAACTTATGATTTTCAAGATAGAGGGGGAAGAAGTATAACTTTAAGACCGGAAGGTACTGCTAGTATTGTAAGATCATTTATTGAAAATAAAATGTTTGGTAATATGACAGATGTTGTTAAACTTTATTATAATGGTCCTATGTTTCGTTATGAAAGACCACAAAGTGGAAGAGCTCGTCAATTTTATCAATTTGGAGTTGAAGTGTTTGGGTCTAAAGATGTTGCAATGGATGCGGAGGTTATAAGTCTTGCTTATAATACTTATCGTTTACTTGATTTAGATGTTGTTGTAAAAATAAATACTTTAGGAGATAGTGAATCAAGAAATAAATATAGAGAGGCTTTAGTAAAATATTTTGAACCTCATATAGATGATTTATGTGAAGATTGTAAAGAAAGATTAAAAACAAATCCTTTACGTATTTTAGATTGTAAAGTAGATAAAGATAGTTCTATAATAAAAAATGCTCCAAAAACTTTAGATTATCTAAATAAAGAAAGTAAAGAAATGTTCGAAAAATTACAAGAATATTTAGATTTAATGGAAATTGAATATGAAATTGACACTTGTCTAGTTAGAGGTTTAGATTATTATAATCATACTGTTTTTGAAATTACAGAAAAGAATAGTACACTTGCTTTAGGTGGTGGTGGTCGATATGATACCTTAGTAGAAACTTTAGGGGGTCCAGAAGTACCTGCAGTAGGTTTTGCTATGGGAATTGATCGAACTATTGATACTATGAACGAGAGTGAAGTTAACTTTAAAATAAATGATAGTATAGATGTTTATTTAATGTATGTTAATGAAGAAGAAAAAGAGACAGCTCTTTATTTAAGTCAAATGTTAAGAATGAATGGTTTTATCACTGAAATGGATTTTCTAGCGAAATCATTAAAATCGCAGTTTAAAAGTGTGGATAGATTTAATTCTAAGTATGTCATTATTTTAAATAGTGAGGATTTAAAAGAATATAAAGTAAAAGTAAAAGATAATAAAACTAAAGAAGAAGAGAATGTTAATATCAATGATTTAGTTGATTATTTAGATATGCATTTATAGGTGAAAATATGACTAGTTTTAATAATAATTACAAAAGATTTCAAAGTTATCAAAATAATAACTTTGAAAATAATTTAAAAAAAGATTTTGTAGAACAAAATTATAAAGTGGAGAAAAAAAGAGAATTAGGAGAAAAAAAAGAATTGCCTTTAAAAAAAGAATTAAATACTCCTGATACATCTTTTTTAGAAAAAACAACAAAAATAGGCATAGATAGTCAAGGGCAATTTTATAGAAAGTAGGAGAAGTAATGAGAACTTTAATTAGAGATTTAGAAGAAGATAAAGAAGTAACTATTAGTGGATTTGCGGAAAAAATAAGAGATACTAAATATATGATTTTTGTTATTTTAAAAGATCGTAGTGGAATTATTCAAGTATCTATTGATAAAGAAAAAAATCAAAATATAGTAAAAAAATTAGAAGGTATTTTAGCTAATAGTGTTTTAGAATTTTCAGGTAAAATGGTTAAAAGTGAATATGTAAAACAAGGAGGAAAAGAATTTTTACCTGTTGATGTAAAGGTATTATCTCAAAGTGATGTTTGTCCTTTAGAAAATAATGCTAATATAGATACTCGTTTAGATTATCGTTGGTTAGATTTAAGAAGTGAAAGAAATAATTTGATTTACAAAGTGCAAACTTGTTTTGTGGAAGCAATGAGAGAGTGTTTATTAAAAAAAGAATTTACAGAAATTCATACACCAAAGTTAATTGGAGCAGCTAGTGAAAGTGGTAGTGAAGTTTTTGAAGTCAAATATTTTGATACTAAGGCTTATCTTGCTCAAAGTCCTCAATTCTATAAACAAATGGCAATGGCTTCAGGAATTGAAAGAATTTTTGAAGTAGCTCCGGCATTTCGTGCAGAGAATTCTAATACTAACAGACATACTACAGAATTTACTTCATTTGATGTTGAGTTTTCATATATAGATAGTTATGAAGATGTAATGGATTTAGAAGAAGATATGTTAATTAGTGGTCTTACAGCAGTAAAGGAAAATTATGGAGAAAAAATAAAAGAATTATTTGATTTTGAAGTAATAGTTCCTAAAAAACCATTTCCTCGCATTAAACTACAAGATTTATATCAAGAGTTACATAAAAGATACAATTATGAAATACCTGAATTTGATATTGGAGATATGAATGCTGAAGCGGAAAAATTAACTGGTAAATATGCTTTAGAAGAATATGGGCATGAGTTTATTTTTGTGACAGATTTTGCCAAAACAAAAAGAGCATTTTATCATATGAGAAAAGATGATATTCCTCAAGGTTATGATTTAATTTGGAAAGGATGCGAAATTACAACAGGGGCACAAAGAGAACATCGTTATGAAATTTTAAAAAAACAAGCTCAAGAAAAAGGTTTAGGGAAAGATGTAGAATTTTATTTAGAGTTCTTTAAATATGGTTGTCCTCCTCATGGTGGTTTTGCTATAGGAGTAGATAGACTTACTATGTTATTATTAGGATTACCTAGTTTAAAGGAAACTATGTTTTTATTCAGAGGGCCATCAAGGTTAACTCCTTAGAAAGAGGGATTTTATGGATTTAAGAGATTTATTTAAAGATATTAAAAATTATGTAGGAAAAGAAGTAACTTTACAAGGTTGGATTAGAAATCATCGTGATCAAAAGACTTTTTGTTTTATTGATTTTTCTGATGGTACTCATCAAGATCATTTGCAAATAGTTTATGATGATAAGTTAAGTAATTTTTCCAGTATTCGAAAACTTTTAGTAGGTTGTGCTATAGAGGTTAAGGGAATTATTGTGGAATCTTCAGGGAAACAAGCTTATGAAATGCAAGCTAATAAAATTATTCTTTTAGGTGATTGTCCGGAAAATTATCCTATTCAACCAAAAAGACATACTAGAGAATTTTTAAGAGAAGTAGCTTATTTAAGACCTCGTACTAATTTGTTTCAAGCTGTATTTAGAGTAAGAAGTATAGCTGCTTATGCTATTCATAAATATTTCCAAGAAAGAGGTTATATTTATGTTCATACTCCTTTAATTACTGCAAATGATGGTGAAGGAGCTGGCGAAATGTTCCAAGTAACTACTTTACCTTTAAATAAATTAAAAAAGGAAATTGATTATAATGAAGATTTCTTTAATAAAAAAGTAGGCTTAACTGTAACAGGACAATTAGAAGCTGAAACTTTTGCCCTTTCTTATAAGAAAACTTATACTTTTGGTCCAACTTTTCGAGCAGAAAATTCTAATACAAAAGTTCATGCTGCAGAATTTTGGATGATTGAACCAGAAATAGCTTTTTGTGATTTAGAAAAAGATATGGATATTATGGAAGATATGCTGAAATTTGTAGTACAGTATTGTTTAGATAATGCTCCATCAGAAATTAATTTATTTGATAGTTTTGTCGAAAAAGGTTTAAAAGCTAAATTAGAAAAATTAGTTAATAGTAAATTTACTAGAATTGATCATAAAGATGTTATTACGATTTTAAAAGAAGCAGATGTTAAATGGGAATTCGCTCCAGAATATGGTAAAGATATTGCTAAAGAGCACGAAAAGTATATAACAGAATATTTTGATGGACCAGTTTTCATCAAAAATTGGCCTAAGGATATTAAAGCTTTTTATATGAAACAAAATGAAGATAATGAGACAGTTGCGGCTGTTGATTTAGAAGTTCCTGGTGCAGGAGAATTAATGGGTGGTTCTCAAAGAGAAGAAAATTATGAGAAGTTACAAGCTAGAATGAAAGAATTGAATATGAATATTGAACCATTAGATTGGTATTTAAATTTACGTAAATTTGGAGGTTGTGTTCATTCAGGATTTGGTATGGGATTTGAAAGATTATTAATTTATTTGACAGGAATAGATAATATTCGTGATGTAATCCCTTATCCTAGAACAACTGGAAATTGCGAATTTTAGAAAGGATGAAGATATGAATAAATATCGAACACATTATATAAAAGATTTAACTAAAGATTTAATAGAAAAAGAAATAGTTGTTTCAGGTTGGATTGAAAATATTCGAGATCATGGAGGAATTTTATTTTTAGATTTAAGAGATGAAACAGGAGTTTTACAAACTGTATCTAATGATGATGAATTATTTAAAGGACTTCCACGAGAAAGTGTAGTAAAATTAACAGGACAACTAAGAAAAAGAACAGAAGAAACATATAATGATCATATACAAACAGGAGAAATTGAATTGCTTGTTACCTCTTTAGAAATGTTAGGAGAATCTTTACATGATTTACCATTTGAAATTAGATCTAGTATTAAAAGTCAAGAAGATGTTCGTTTAAAATATCGTTATTTAGATATGCGTAATGAAAAGGTAAAAAACAATTTAAAATTAAGAAGTGATGTTTTACACTTTTTACGTAATAAAATGTATGATGAAGGTTTTATCGAAGTTGAAACTCCTATTTTAACTGCATCTAGTCCTGAAGGAGCTCGTGATTTTGTTGTTCCAAGTCGAAAGTTTAAAGGAAAATTTTATGCTCTTCCTCAAGCGCCACAAATATATAAAGAATTATTAATGGTAGGAGGAATTGGTAAATATTTTCAAATCGCCCCTTGTTTTCGTGATGAAGATACAAGAAGGGATAGAACTTTAGAATTTTATCAGTTAGATTTAGAAATGAGCTTTGTTACAGAAGAAGAAGTTTTAGCCTTAGGAGAAAATATTTTTTATGAAGTATTTACAAAATTTTCTAAAAAAGAAGTAACTAAACCTCCTTTTAGAAGAATCTCTTATAATGAAGCTATGGAAAGTTATGGAACTGATAAACCGGATTTACGTAATCCTTTAATTATAAAAGATGCTAGTGAAATTTTAAAAAATACAACTTTTGGACCATTTAAAAAAAGTACAATTAAAGTAATTGTAGTGGATAATATTGGAGATAAAGCGAATTCATGGTTTAATGAACTAGTAGAATATGCCAATAAAATTGGAATGCCAGGAATAGGTTATATTACTTTAATGAGTGATGGAACTTTTAAGGGACCAATTGATAAATT
Organism: uncultured Bacilli bacterium; assembly: GCA_947625005.1. Next base: position 1,116 of record CANQNA010000074.1, on the reverse strand, counting down.
TTTAAGTGAAGAAGAAAGAACAAGTTTAATAAAAGAATATTCAATGAAGGAAAATTCTGTTATGTTCTTTATTGCTAATAGAAATAAAAAACATGCTCAAAAATTTGCAGGATTAATAAGAGATGAATTAGGAAGAAAATTAGATTTATTAGATTCTAATAAATTAGAAATGTGTATTATTAATGATTTTCCAATGTTTGAAATAGATGAAGTAACAAAGAATTATAAATTTTGTCATAATCCTTTTAGTATGCCTCATAATGGTATTGAAGATTATGAAAAAGAGAATAAAGAAGATATTTTAGCTTTCCAATATGATTTTGTTTGTAATGGAAATGAAATGGCAAGTGGAGCGATTAGAAATCATGATTTAAATTCTTTAATGAAAGGCTTTCAAATAGTAGGTTATACCAAAGAAGAAGTGGAAGAACGTTTTAAATCAATATTTACAGCATTTAAATATGGTTGTCCTCCTCATGGTGGAATGGCTCCTGGAATCGATCGTATTTTAATGTTAATACAAGATGAAGATAATTTAAGAGAAGTTCAAGCTTTTCCAACTAGTGCTTCAGGACAAGATTTAATGATGGGTTCTCCTAGTAATATAACAAAAGAACAATTAGATGAATTGGGAATTAAAATAGAAGCAGGTGAATTAAATGAATAATTTTACGGAGGAAAAAATTAAAAAATTAGCTGATCTTTTAATGATAGGATTAACAGAAGATGAAACCAAAATGGTTTTAGATGAGTTTTCGATAATAGATGCTAATATAAATAAAATAAATGAAATTTCTGGAATAGAAAAAGTAGAACCAATGACTCATGCTTTAGATGATTTTGTCTTTGAATTGAGAGAAGATGAAGTAGAAGAATCTATTCCGCGAGATGAATTGTTAAAAAATGCCGCAGAAGTTGAAGATGGTGAAATAAGTGTGCCAAAGGTGGTGGGATAATGAATAAAAGTATAGAACAGTTACATGAAGAACTTGTAGATAAAAAAGTTAGTAGTGAACAATTAGTTAAAGAAGCTTTAGATAAAGCTCATGAAGTAAATGATAAACTTAATGCCTTTGTTACAATAATAGATGACGCAAAAGGCTGTGAAGTAACAAA
>CANQNA010000073.1 GCA_947625005.1 uncultured Bacilli bacterium | reverse complement strand
TCAAGAGAATAAACTAATTCTTGTTCACTTTTTAAGTTGCTCAAATCTATTTTTTGAAATTTTTCTAAATATTCTATGACATATTGCAAAGAATTTATTTTTCCTGTTTGATCAATATTTAAACATTGTTTAATAGTTCTAGTATATCCAGGTTGGATAATCGGAGCATCTATATTTAAAGTCTCTGTGTTATATCTTGATAATACTGCTATAACTTGATCTCTTATTTGAGTACTAGTTTTTCCACTCGTTAAAATGTCTAAAAGAGTTGAAGCAATAATATCATTTTTGTAGTTTTTTGCTACTTCATTAGGAGATTTAAAAATATAAACTAATTTTAAAGTCTTTTCTAAAATAGAAAGTTGATTAGCACTAGTTGCATTAAGTAATAAGGCTAAATCATCTACTCCTAAAAAATAAGCAGGAATGTTAACTAATTCGCCATCACTCATATCTGTTTTAGTAGAAAAATGTTTAAACCCCAACTCTGGAACTTCATTTAATATATTTAAAGCTTTATTATATTCTCCATAAACATCAAAAATAACTAAATGAGCATTTTTAGGATTACCTTCATTATTATGCAAAAATATATTTTGTAAAATTCGAGCGACTCCGCAACTTTTACCACTACCTGTATTTCCAATAATAGCAAAATGATTAGCAAAAAAATCAGTTAAATTAGCACTAATATTATAGCCTTCATAAATGTTACTTTTTCCTAAAAATAAAGTGGTTCTGCTTGCTATATCTTGGCTACCTAAAATAAGTTCTAATTCTCCTTTATAAATTATACGACAACCATTTTTAAAAGATGGTTTTTTTATTACTCCGCTAGTAAAGTTTTCATTTCTAATTTCTCCTACTAAAAGAATAGTAATTGTTTCTTCTGAAATATTAATTATTTCTCCTACAACACTTCGATTATCTTCCGGAAAAATTACATGAATATTTAAATAATTAGCTTGAGCTTCATGACTTAAATTTTCTAATATTACATGATTATCTTTAATACTTAATACTTTACCAAACATATACGCTCACCTATTATAAAATATAACATAAAACAAAAAAATAAAAAAGAGGTTTCCCTCTTAATAAGCAAATATAGTACTAGCAATTATAGCAAGTAAAATAAATAATACTAAGATTATAAAACCACTAGCACCAAATGAAGAAGCCCCATTGTTATTATTGTTGCCTCCACTACAGCATTTACTCATAACTAAACACCTCCTATTAGATGAAAGCCCCTACTATTATAATTAATAATATGAATAATACTAATATAAAAGCAGCAGCACCTACACCATTATTGTTATTACATGCTGATTGGTTCATAAAACCCCTCCTTTTCATTACTCATTGTATTTTATGGTAAAATGAAATATTTTGTGATAAATTCTTGTGTTTTTTCTAATTAATGGGTATAATAATCTATGTCAAGGGAGGATATAATGAAAAAGAAAGTATTAGGATTAGCGTTAGTTAGTTTAATGCTATGTGGTTGTGGTAAAATACCAACATTGAAAAATGGAGAGGAAGCAGTAGTAACTTTTAAAGATGCAGAATCAATTAGTGTTGATGATCTTTATACAGAAGTTAAAGATTCTTATGCTTTATCAAGTTTAATCGATATGATTGATAAAACTATTCTTTATAAAGAATATACTGATAAAGATGATGATATTAAAGAATATGTTGATAGTAATCTGGAATCTATGAAAGAATATTATAAAACTGATGATGAATTAATTAGTGCATTTAATTCTTATTATGGAACAGGATTTCAAAGTATTGATGATTTTAAAGATTATCTTGCATTAAATTACTTAAGAAATTTAGCAGCTGAAGATTATGCAAAAAGCGAAGTAACAGATAAGAGAGTTAATAATTATTATAAAAATACGACTGTAGGAGATATTGAAGCAAGTCATATCTTAATAACTCCAGAAGTTACTGATGATATGAGTGATAAAGAAAAAGAAGAAGCTGAAAATAAAGCTTTAGAAGAAGCAAAAGATATTATCAAAAAATTAGATAATGGTGAAGATTTTGCGGAACTTGCTAAAAAATATTCTGATGATGAAGGTAGTGCTAAAGATGGCGGTGCTTTAGGAAAATTTAATAAAGGTGATATGGTTGAATCTTTTGAAAATGCTGCTTATGCTTTAAAGGTTAATGAATATACCAAAGAACCAGTTGAATCAGAACATGGATATCATATTATATTAAAAACTAAGGAATATGATAAACCTGAATTAAAAGATGTTAAAGATGATATTATTGAAACACTTGCTAAACAAGATATGCAAACTGATGCCACAATTTCAATTAATGCTATGACAAAATTAAGAAAAAAATATGATTTTAAAATCGTTGATAGTGAATTAGAAACTCAATATCGTAAATATATTAATAATTTATTACAACAAGCAACTTCAACTACTACTACAACAACTAGTGCAAGCAAATAAAAAAAATGAAATTGTAAAAAAAAATAGCCGAAAAGAAGGCTATTTTTTTTGATTATTTATTAGATTATTACTTTTAATAATAAAGTAAATTGAAAAAACAAATAACAAAATATCAACAATAATAGAAAATATACTAAAGAATCCTTTACTGTAAGTATATACATCAAATCCTATTAAACAAATTGAAAAAATAATACCAAAAATACCAAGTCCTTTTAATCTTTTTATATATGTATTAACATCTTTTTCTGTTTTTTTATTTTTGTTCTTCATACTCTCTAATCCCTCTTTCTATATCATCAAGACTAAATCCTTTTTTATAAAGATAATCTTTGACTTTCCTTTCTACATTATCTGGATACTTTTTAATATATCTGTTATAAGCTTTTTTCACTTCTTTAACAATTATTATTTCATCATTAAAACTCTTGTTATTCAATACCTCTATTATGTCATATTTTTTATATCCTATATTTATTAAATCATTAATTATCTTAGTTTGCAACTTATTTTTACCAAAAGATGAATTTGTTTTAATTTTTTTATCTATTAATTTTTCTATTCTACTACTCCATTCATCAGAAAAATTATCTAAATACTCTTTAATATCATTTTCAGAAAAACCTAATTTTATTAAATTATAAGTTATTTTATCAGGGCCATTTAAAGTTAAATTTATTTGATCATTTATATAACTTCTTAAATAATTCTGTTCGTTTATATAACCATCTTTTTTCAATTTAGCAAGAAGTTTTTCTCTATCACTTTTCTTTATTTCTAATTTTTCTAAAAATGTATTAACTTCTTTTTCACTTCTTAACTTTTTCATAATATATTTAATTGCTTTATAATATCCATATAAATAATCATTATAATCCGTAATATTTTTTAATAATTCATCAGTTAAATGTTTATTAACAAGTAAATTATATTTAACTATTACATCATCATATAATTTTAAAGAAAGTTCATTATCAAAAATAACTTGATAAGTATTATCTTTATTTTTTTTGAATTTTATTATTTCCATTGTACCACCCTAGATTTAATTATAATCTATAAAGAAAAAAAAGCAAGAATCATTTCTTACTTTCATTAATCTTTAGAAACTATATTTTTTAATTTATTAGTTTTAATTCCAAAGAAAACTAAAACTAATATAGCAAATAAAGAAATGCTTGCCATAATTATATATAATGTCTTTTCCTTTTTTTCTTGTTTTTTTATTTTATTTTCTAAATCTTTTATAAGAGTATCATCATATCTTTGAACTGTTTGTTCTTTAGAATCATACATATAGTAATTTTCTTCACCAGTGTTTAAATTCTTGGCATAAAATAAAGCATAAGTTTTACTATTGTTATATTTTAAACATTCATAATCAACATCATTAATTGTTATAGAAGATTTTTTATAATAATCAAATGATGAATTTATATCTAAAATCATTAATGTTAAATTGCCAACTTTTAAAGCCTTATAAGGAGTATATTTTCCATCTTCGTAAATGAATAAACCAATGTTACCAGCTTCATCTTTTAATCCAACTAACGTAATTTTTGATTGTTCATTGTAAAAAGCAGGAATTGGATAATCATTTATCTTAACTGATGTCTCTGTAAAATTTTCTGGCATTGTTAAACTTTTAGAATTCTTAACTAAAGTATAAGTTTTACCATCGACATCTACTTCTATAGGATTATTATCTTCAACATTAACAGTTACCACATAAGTTTTTGCTTTTCCTGTTTCACTTGTGACAACTATTTCAAAACGGTTACTTCCTTCAGAAACTTCTACTTTACCTGCACCTTTAACACTAGCATAAGAATCTGCTGCTTTAGCATTTATTGTTACTTCATTTATTTCACTAGGAACTGCTACACTATATTCTAAAGTCTTTTTATTAAATGCTGGAGTTAATTCATAACCTTCAACACTTAAACTAGCTAAATCATTATTTGTCGATTTTTCTCGAGGAAGAGCAACTGAAATTGTAATTGATTTAGCACTTAAATTTGCAGGATTACCACTTCCATCACTAACATTAGCAGGAGTTACTGTAATTGTAGATGATCCTACACTTAAAGCATTTAAAGTAAGCGTATAAGAATTGTTTTCTAACCAAGCATAAGTATCACTAATAGAAATTACAGAACTATTAGAAGAAGAAATATTAAATCTTCCTGTTACATCTGAAACACTAATTGTTAATTTAGTACTTCCTCCTTTAGTTAAATTCCTGCTACCCGCACTAAGAGAAAAGGATGCAGCAGACACTGTTGTAATACACAAGAAACTCACTAAAAATATAATTATTCCTTTAAAAACTTGTTTCATAAATTATCTCCCCATTATACTATTTTTGATTTTAACATAATCAGTTGCACCTATAGCACTATTACCATCTACATCAGCAGCTAAACTTTGAGCTACACTCATTTCGCTACCAGCTTTTTCCATAATTTTGTTTTTAATTCTAACATAATCAGTTGCCCCTATTAAACCGTCTCCGTCAACGTCACCATTGATTACTATAGTATAATTATAAGTTCCTGAAGCAGTTTTTATGCTAACTGTTTGACCAGTTTTTAAAATATCACCATCATTACCACTAATAGTTACTGTTAAGCCACTTAATTTAGCTTTTAAATCTTTTATAGTACTTGAGGCTTTTAAACCAGTAAGACAATTCTGTTTCTTACCCGCTCCTAATTTTGTTAAGACAGTTTGTTCATCACTACTTGCATAACTATCTGAACCAACTACAACTGAACCAGATCCTCCGGCAGCCCATACAAGGCCAGCTAAAACAGGATTTTCTTCACTACTATATGCTCCAATATTAAAGAAATTATATAATCCAGAATAAGTAACACCTTTATATGTAAATTGTTTACCACTTGTAGCAGTACTTCCTTTAGTTCCTGATTCTTGTTTAGCTAAACTTGCTAAATATACAGCACTTATATTAGCTTTCTTACCTGCTTCAACAAAGATAGAAGCATAAGTTTGATTATCAATAGTAGATTTTCCTGACATAAAGGTATTATTTAAAACTGTTTGAACTACAGATTCTGTATAATTAGTACTATATGCTAAATTTTCAAACATTAAAATTCTTTCAGCATTTAAAAAGTTTCTTGGGTCTAAATAATAACCAACTGTTTCTTGATTAGCACGATACCATCCAGGTTCTGTAGAAACTTTACTACCAGAAGATTTATCATAATAAAGTTCATTTCCTTGAATTGATGATACTGCTTGTTCTGCTCTTATAGCAGCATTAAAATCTAATCCAGTGGATAAAGCTTTAAATGTCCACTTAGGATAAGTATTATGTAATAATCTTAACTTACATTTATAGGATTCATTAAATCCTTGAGCATTTAATTTATTTTCAAAATCTAAATCTGTTACATTACCTTGACAAGAAGTATCAGCTGATTTACCAGGAAGTGCTGTACTTGCTGGCATATTATTAAAAATTGGAATAGTAAACTCTAAAGCTAGATTTAATAAACCATTTTTTTGATAACTAGTATAACTTGAATAAGCTTCTGAATATGGTGCAGCTAAGTTAGCCATATATTGATGATTATATACAGAACTAGCAGCATTAGGATTTACATTAAATTTCTTTAAATAAGAAGTAAATTGTCCTTTATTAATATAAGAAGCGCTCATCCATTCTGCTCCACCTAAAATAGCTTTTTTAGGAGAAGTCCAAGGTCTACCATAAGTAGCTGTTCCTTCTAATCTTATAGAAACATAATCTTTACAAACATAACCAGTTTTACCACTATAACTTACATGATACCAACCCATATTACAAGAACTACTTGAACTTGAGATAACATCTGTACTTAAAAGAGTTACACTTGCTCCCTTTGGAAAAATTAAAATTTGAGTACCACTTGCTGATGCAGAAGCTCTCATTCTAACTTCTGTACCATTTATATAATATTCTTCTGCTCTAACATTTATCATCAAAGTAGTTAGAAAGAAAATTGAAATTATTAAAACTAATTTTTTCATTTTTTCACCACACTTAAACTAAGTTTATTATATCATAATTTATGTCTAAATTTGTAATTGAATCTTAATTTTACATATTATATACAAAATTAAAAATATTGTTAAAAAAAATTACAATTAAATAACTGTAATTTTTAATAATTATATTTTATTATAATAAATATATTGATAAACTTAATTTGCATTTTTATACC
>CANQNA010000072.1 GCA_947625005.1 uncultured Bacilli bacterium | reverse complement strand
AAAACAATGATGTTCTTAATTATTATATTCATATTAGCATAAAATATGTGAATTGTCAATAATTGTTCTAAAAGTTCCTGTACACTAAAATTTTATACATTTTGAATAAATATGTATAAAAAATTTAAAAAATTATACATATTTTTAAAACATGTATAATTTTTATTTGTTTTAAAGATTAAATTTACCTATATATTGGTTTGTATTATCAAAGTTTTGTGCAAAAAATAAAACCACATATTCTTAAATTATAGAATTAGCTACTTTCGACTAATTCTACTTATGATGAAAGAAGGTAGCCTAATTGCTACCTTCTTCTTTTTCAAATACAAATTTAAAATTTGTATATAGATAATTTATAAATTTTATATTATCTAGTAATATGTCATAACATTCTTCCACATATTCTTTAAAAATTCTATCTTTATGTGCGACTAAATTTCTCCTATTTTTTAATTTATCTAAATACTTATATATCTTTATTATAAGATTTTTAGAATCAATAATATTATTTTTATCGCAAAATTCTTCAAAATACTTATTAGGAATTATCTTTTCTTCCCATTTAGATCCTATTAACTGTAATGCTGATCCTAGTTCTAATCTAGGAATTCTTTTTCTAATAGTATTATAATTTGTGTTTATAAATGGTTTAACCATATTTATATCAATTTCTTTTTTTCTTAATATAAATTCATGATAATTCACGCCAACTATATCAAATATTATGTTTTCAACAGCTTTCAAAATTGGCATAAGAGTAGCGCTAAAGTCCATTGTAATTTCGTTTTCTTTTGATTTCATATAATCATAAATATTTAATGATGTTAATATATATATCTTATTTTCATTGCTCATTAAATTAACAACATCTTTGTCAAAATACTTAAATAACTCATCTTCTTTATATATATAATTATTTAACTCTTGAATTTTTAGTTCACAATCTTTTATGTGATTTTCAACATATAAAAGAATTTCATAATCTAATCGATTCTTTAAAACAAAGTCTTTATATATTTCTGCTATTTTTTTTGAATCTTCATAGTTTCCTAAATTATAAAAGAAATCCCAATAGATTTTATGACCAGCCATTTTTAGAGCAAGATTATTTTCTACACTACCATAAAAGCCTGAAATAGGATAAGTATGCATTTTCTCAAAATAATAATTTGCATTGTCAAAATCCATTTTATCACAATAATACTTAAGAAATAGATTTATTGCATTAAGTGATTCATATTCTACGGCATAATCGCCGTAAAATATGAATTTATTCTCATCATTAACAATATAATATAATATAGTTAACTCTTGTGATATTATGCGAAAGTTTTTTTTATTTTCTTCATATTGTTGCATAATCATTTTAGCTATTTCATTTTTGTCCATTCTAGATTCTCTACTCATTATTTCTAGTGTGTTTGAGAGAAGCTCTATATTTACGCCAATTTTACCATATTCAAATGCATTTATCTCATCGTTAATAATTTCATTTAGATGCTCACTATTTTTATCATCTAAAATATTATCCGCAATAAAATGTTTTCCATCTGATAAGCTATATTTTTTGCATTTTATATTAGCAACATAATAATAAAGAGAACTTATATTTCCATAATAAAAAATCTTATACTTATCTTGAACATACTCTTTGTTTGGAATATGTTTAATTAAGTTTATAGCTTTTTCATATTTTTCATCTTCTGAAATCATTTTGTTATATTCTGTGCATTCTTTTAAGAAATCATCAATAGCTATTGTATTATTACTCATTTGTTTCATCCTCTACTCTAATATTTAATAATTATTTAGTTTTAGTGTGATATTTTTAATCCTTTATTTTCATCAAGAATTATATCATAAAATCACCATAATTTCAATGAAACAGTTTTTATTTTTTATTTAAGTTCTTACTCTTTTGAAAATTCTTTTTTCATAACCTTTTAAATCTTTTGGATTATATGAATCACAAAACACAAGTCATTTCAACAATTGCATTATTAAATAAAATTTAACCTATATACTAGGTTGTATTATAATATTTTAATTTTATTTACAAGCTTTACAAATCGTTCAATATAATCATCATTTTCATTAAATAGTTTATTATTAAATTCTATATTGTTAATACTAATGTTTTTGTTTTTATTAGTAATAATTTTAAAACCTGATTCTTCAATTTTTATTTTTATTTCTTTATTCTTTAAAGTTATGAAATTGTCATCCTCATCTGAAACATAATTACACATTACATCATTGGGCAACAGATTTTTGATTATTTTATAAAATATATTTATAAATTTACTATTTGCTGCACGAGCTTGATAATGATTAACAGCAGTCAAAGAATTTTTATCCTGATTACCAAAAGAAAATGTATAATAATTTTCATCTTGCCAAATTTGCTCATATTTAGCTAAATAATAAATCCAACTATTTTTATCTAAAGTATTGTAATTATCATTAATTATTTGTTTTAATTTTGATACAAAATCATTATCATCTATATTTTTTAATCTAATGAAAATTTGTTCTATTCCCTTTTGAATTACATCTACTGAATGTTGTAAATGTCCATTTTCTTTTTCTGAATATGTTAAAATTGCATAAATTTCGTTACTATTTCCATAAAAATATCTATATTTTGATCCTCCAACAAAAATACCATAATCACCACTAAAAATCAGTAATGCTCTATAAAATAAGGAATACATTGTTTTATCTTCATTGTTATGTTCTAACATTTTTATAAATTTAACAATTTCTTTTTTATCATATTTTTCAAATAGTGGTAAAATGTTTATTAAATTACCTCTAGTTATTTCAGTATCTTCACATTCATGTATATATTCTTTTAATTCTGGTTTTTCTCTCAATATTTTTGCTTTCTTAACTTCTTCCATTGTTGCTTTTTCATTAAATTTTTTTAGAAAATTTTCTATTTCATTATAAATTTCTTTACTGTTCTTTATACTTTCAAAAATAGAATAATCTCTTAATCGTATTTCTCCAAATCTTAACTCTCCAGCATATGTCTCTTTTAGAAGATCAAATCTTCTTTGATTCCACAATAAATTTCTATATACTCTAATTAAGTCTTTTTCACTTTCGGTTATTTTTGTATTTTCTAATTTTAGAATTATAAAAGCAAATAATAAATTTTTACTAAACCAATCCATTTTTTTATTATAGATGCATTTTTCAAAAAGATTATAATTTTCATCTAATAACGCTATTTTTCCTTTTTCATATGTATTAGAAAAAGTATTGTTTATGTCAATATCAATATCTTTTTTGCATTTCCAAATATTTAATATATCAATCATTTTCTTTATATTTTCTTTATTTTTATATGTTTCTTCTAATAATTTTGAATTTAAAATAAGTTCATTTTCATATTCAAAAGGAGAACTCATTCTATTTTCTTTAGGTCCTTTATCTATTTTTTCATCGATTGCATATAACATTTCTGTTATAAAGTATATATATCTCATAATGTAATTATCAACTACTTTATCTTCTGAATTTCTATATTCCCAAAATAAATCAATCCAATTCTTTTCTATATTAATATTAAATACTTCTAGAAGTTCTTTTTTTTCTTTTTCACTCATTTCAGAATTGTTTTTTATTAATTCACTAAATTTTGCTTTGAAAATTTCAAAATTAGTTAATTTTTTGCCTCTTGAATTCATTTTTATATAAAGTTCATCAGTTAATTTATATTTTTTTAATTCTATAAATGAAAAATAAATATAATCATTTTCCGTTAAAAGTTTAAATCCATTTTTTATTTCTTTAAATTTTTTATGTATTTCATCTAACATATTTAACATATTTTTTATTGTTGGATCACTTTTCCAGTCATTAAAGAACCATGTTTTTTCCATAATTTGTGTACTTACATTTTTCTTATCATCTATTTCTAAGTTTCCTTCCACTAATGCTTGACAGAATTCTTCTGATGTAGTTCGATTTTGATAAGAAAACTTTTTTAAAATATCTTTTATATACTTACTATTTTCATTAGTAATATCTTCATTTATAATTTTTTCTTTTTTTGCAAAATACCAATGCAATAAATATAATGTTGTAATTCTTTGTTGACCATCTAATAAGGTTAAATTTTTTTCTTCATTCGTACTTCCATATATAAAATTAAGATCTAATTTCTTTTGTTTTTTCAAAGAATCCATTAAGTCAGCCAAAAAATTTTCTCTAATTTCATTTATTTTTGATATATTTTTTCCTTGAACATAATCTCTTTGAATCATTGGAACTGTGATTTTATATTCATTTATTAATTTCCAAAATGTATATACCTCATCCATTTATTACACCTCTTTTATTTTCATAAAATTTTTTATAGTTTTTACTATCTCTTTTTTATATGCAACCCTATCTTCATCTGTCCAGAAATGCAAACTTTTAGGATTCTCACTATAAAATTTTAAAAATACATTTCTTGTGCAAATTGGAATATATGGTATTTTTTCTTCAATTTGCCCATTTTTTATATTATCCTTTTGAGTTTCACCCTTTTCTATTTGTATAAGAATTAATCTTTTTGTATCAAAAAAATGATTACTAAATTTTGAATTTGTATTTCTATCTATTAAGGCTAGATTAGCAATAGTATTAATGCCTTTTTTTCCATTTTCACTTTCTAGCATTGTATATAAAGATGAAGAGATTTCTTCAAATTTGTTTTTATCTTTATTTACATTTCTTAATTTATTTAGTATAATATTATACTCTTTAACTTTTTTCTTATCTGACTTAAATTCATCTATATAGCTTTCAATTGTTTTTTCTTCAATTTTACACCATTCTTCTATAGTATCATTTTTCATTTCTTCTATATTTTGTGGCCATATATGTTCTATTTCCCATTGTTCAAATGTATTAACATCGAAAGCAAATTTTTTATTTAATTTATTTAAAGTCAAAATATTAAAAAAGATTAATAACCTTTTTATTCCTTTGCTATTTTTATCATAAGCAATTTGATCTACATCTAAATTTGAAATATTTATATCTTCTTGTTCAATTAAATTGAAATCTTTTTCTATTTTATTACGAACTATTTCTCTAACGCTTTCTTTAAAATCTTCTTTATTTATATAAAAATTGCTATTATTATCAATTTCATTATTGCTGTCATTATTACTATTATTTAAAAATTTATCTAATAAATATTGTGTTGCAGTTTTATCTTCTTTAAAATTATTATCATTATTATTTATATCTTCTATTTTTATATTACAAAAATTTAAGAAACCTATTAGATTATATAATTCAGTATCTTCATACCATTCTTTTAATAGTCTATAAACTTTTTTAACCTCTTTACTCCATAATTCTTCTTTTACATCGTTTTTATCATTTTTTAAGCTTTCAATTTTATCTTTAATTGTATTAAAAGTATAAAAATCCGGTGAATTATAGTTTCTTTTAGCTATATAATCAAATATATATTCTATTCTATTAATTCTTTCTAATTGCTGTTCATTTGTAATAAATTTCCAAAATTTATCATTTTGCAAATCTTGTTCTATTTTATCCCATTCATTTGATATTTCAACTTGTCTAATATGAGTAATTTCTCTTTTTCTTTGTTCAGTTAAATTATTTATTTGTGAATTTTCATCTTCTTTTACATTAAATAATAAACTAGCTTTTATAAGTTCTGAATCAGTCAAATCTATTTTTCCAACATTAATCTTTGAGAAAATATTTTCTGACATTTCCTCATTAGTATTTTCATCTATTTCATACCATATAAATCGAAGTTTGTTACTATTTTCACCGAGTTAAAAGCATTTCAAAAGATGGCATTCTGTCCGAATTTTCTTCACATTCTTTATTTTTAAACCATTTTTCAATTATTTTCTTCGCTTCTGTCATAAAGTAAAAATCTATATTATTTTTATTTTCTTCAATTACTTTTTTATCATTTTCAGAAATATTTCTATCTATACATAATGTATTTAAAAAGGCTTCACTACCATCTCTACTTTCATATTCAATATTAAAGTTTCTTTCTTTTGCAGATCTATAAACTAAATCTAATAGAATGTGTAATGTAGTTAATCTCTGTTGACCATCTATTACTTCATATTGATTTTCTTCTAATTTTTTAACTATTAATGGTTGTAAGCAATAAGTTACATCATCTTTAGAATGTTTTTTTATAAAATCATTCAAATCATCTAATAAATCAGTAACTTCTTTTTTTCCCCATCTATATCCTCTTTGATAATTCTTTATAATAAAATTATATCCCAAAAGTTCAAATACAGTTTTTATCTTTTTATTATTTTCTTGCACATCAATTCGCTCCTTTATTTGGTTTCTATTTTTTACATACTTATTATATAATACATTTATTCAAAAAACAATAGTGATTTGTATTATCAAAGTTTTGCATAAATCACAAACTTTATGTAAAATTTGCTAAAATTATGCAAATATGATATAATTATTTAGTAAATCAAAATATTTTGCAAACATTAGGAGGTATTATTATGATTAAAACAACAAGACTTCCAGAAGATCTTATTGCTGAAACAGCTGGAGCAAATTCATCTCGGTTGGTAAGACCTATAGTAAAAAAACGCACACTTGAAGGTATTGATGAAATACAATACCTATACGTAGCACCTTGGACTTCCATCAAGATGCATGGACATGACAAACAATGGGAAGTCTGGGCAAGAATTTCCCATAAAACTGCTTATGTATGTCTTATAGATGAAGAACATGAGTTAGTAAACAATAGTGATGCTTGTA
>CANQNA010000071.1 GCA_947625005.1 uncultured Bacilli bacterium | reverse complement strand
AATAAGACTAATATTTCTACAAATGCCACTAATATTGCTAACAATAAAAAAGCTATAGATACCAACACTACTAATATAACAGCTAATGCTAATTCTATTAAAACGATAAATACTACTCTTACTAGCCATGATACTCGTATAACAACAAATAAAAATAATATAGCAACCAATGCATCAAATATTTCTACTAATACATCTAATATAGCAGCAAATAAGAATTCAATAAATGCATTAAATACAACTGTAGCAGATCATACATCTAAATTGTCATCTCTTGAAATAAAGAAAGTATTCTAATAGTTTCTGGTTCAATTATATTAGACATCGGCAACATTATGATAAGATAATGTAAAAGGAGGTTTATATATGCCTGAAACTGCTGACAATAAGAAAATTTTAGAAAGTCCTGTTGTTAAACAAGATGATTTAAATAAATATAATGACAAAATGAAAGAATGGACAAATACTAAATTGTCTGATATTACAGAAAGAATTGTATCCTTTCAGATAAAGAAAATATACTAAATCAAACTGTGCTCGTTCGATAAACAACATTAGAGTAATGCAGAAGTTCTGCATTACTCTATAATTTTTATGTGCCATGAAAGGAGAATTTTATTATGGCTGATTTAACAATTTTATCTAGTCCTGTCGTTAAACAAACTGACTTGACTTCGTATAACACCAAGATTAAGGCTTGGGTTCAGTCTCAGTTATCTACTACAGTAACCAATTTGGGTACTATATTAAGAATTAAAGGTCGTGTTGAAGATTATTCAAATCTTCCTTCTGATCCTGAAGCAAAGCCTGGAGACGTTTACATGGTTGGTACTGATGACTCTGCAGAGTGCAAGGAATATTTGTATACTGAGTCTAAAAAGTGGCAGTACATTGGTGAGACTAATCCTTCTCTTGAAGGTTATATCACCGAAACTCAGTTGTATAAGGGAAGCAGCGGAGACGGTACTATTACTGATCCTGCATCTGATACTCTTCTTTATATGATTGATAAAACTCTTGATACAGTAAATACTGATTTTAACAAGCTTAAGGCTGAACTTGCTGAACCTATTTCAGAAGAAGACTTAACTGCAATGTTTACTGACTAATCTGAGATCTATTTTATTTATAATAGATTTATATTCTAATTTTGGAGGTATATACTATGGCTAAGACATTTAGTGAAGCTTTTATCGGTAAAAGTTTTATAACAACGTTCAAGACCAATCTTGTTGCTTGGGTAAAGTCTTTTGTTGAGACAAAGGCTACTGAAGTTGCAACTACAGAGATTGGTAAACTTGGCAATGTAATGAAAATTAAGGGGACAGTTGCTGATAAGCAGAGTCTTCCTGAAGAAGAAGTAACAACTGGTGATGTTTACTTTGTTGGTACTGAAGAAGGTAAGTACGAAGAGTATATTCGCACCGAAGGTGGTAAGTGGGAATTTATCGGTGTTGTAACTGAAGCAGATCTTTCTGCTTATGCTAAAGCTAGTGCACTTGATGCTTATGTAAAAACAGAAGACCTTTATCAGGGTTCTGGTAAAGCTGGTACTGCTGATGCTCCTGCTGAAGATAGTGTTCTTGGTAACTATGTAACCGGTAAAAAACTCTTTGGCGAGACTGGATCTGCTGAAGCTCCCGCTGAAGACGGAGTATTTGGTAAGTATACTAACAACACTAAGTTGTTTGGTGAATCAGGTAGTGCTGATGCTCCTGCTGAAGATAGTGTTATTGGTAAGCTCAATAAGAAAATTGAAGAGCTTGAGGCTGCCATCAATAGCATTCAGATGGCTACAACTGATGGTGATGAAGTTACCTTTAGCGAGTAATATATAACACTTAAATAGTGATTGTTTCAATTGCTTGTTTCATAATATCCTTCTGAAGTTAGGGTGGATGCTATTATTGCATCCACCCTAATTTTATTTATTCAACACTTTAATAAAATTATATAAATTGGAGGTTTTAATTAAAATGGTTATTGAATTAGCTAACAAATTCAGATTTGAAATTGATGAAATACACGAAATCATCAATTCAAGCAGAGTTGCTTCTTTACAGTTATATGTAAGTGGTGATGTTGGAAGTTTGAAAAATAGTGAGATTCTTAAGAACTTTACTGAAACTACATTGTCAAGTATAAGAGTATTTGAATCTGATAAAGCAACTATTCCTATGACAATTTATACAGATTATACTCATCTTGCACATTTTGAAAGAGTATTCTCGGCTGATAATAAAAGTCATGTAACTATTATACTTGCGATGGATGAAAAGACTAAGGAAAATAATATTGCTAAGCAGTAATTTGTGGAGAATAGGAAGTAAATTCCTATTCTCCCTTATTTCGTAATTTTACAACATTACATTAATTTTTTAGATAGGAGGATTTATTATGGCTTTCTTTCAACCTATTGAAGCGATTGCTAAAAGAGTAAATGAGATCCCTGTATCAAATGGTAATTTCATTATAAACACAACCGATGGTCAAATAATGTATGATACATATGATAATAAAAGAATAACCATATCAGGTGTAACGTTTATTAATACAGAAGAGGAATTATTATCTAGTACTGGTATTAATAATAGATTATATATTGTAAAAAATACTGGTGGTATATATTACTGGTTAGGAAACTGGTGTTCTTGCAATACTGATTCTAAAAAGATTAAAGAAAATGCAAAAGCTATAGAAGAATTGGTTAAAACAACATCTGATCATGATGAATTACTTGATCTTATATGTGATTCTATAGGTATAAATAAAGTATATTAATATTTTTGATCAGGAAAACATTAGGGTAAAATACAGAAAAAGAAAGGATAATCATCATGGCATATCCTTTAATTATATTCACAACAGCTGATAAGCTGGATAGTGTAGAATTTAATGATGGACAAATTATATTTGTTAAAGACTCAAAATTATTATATGTAGACATGGATGAAACAAGAATAAATATTAATGCCGGTATTATTGGGCCTCAAGGACTTAAAGGAGACAAGGGCGATACACCGGACTTATCAGACTATGCAACCAAAGAAGATTTAAACAATAAAGTTGACAAAGATGGAGATAAACAACTATCTACCAATGATTATACTACTGAAGATAAAGAAAAACTAAATAATATTGAAAATAAGAACTTATTAGCTGGAACGAAAGATTTTAGTGGAAATGATTGGTATTTTTCAGATCGGCAGACATGGAAAATATATGATCAAAAATATAATGGTTTTACTGTAATTTATAGTGATACAGCATGGGAGGGAGTATGTAAAGAAGTACAGGTAAAAGCTGGGCAAAAATATACTTTATCTGCTTGGGCAAGAGCAGATGATAATACTACACTTACGTTTGCAAATAATGCTAATAGCACATCTCCGGCAACAATAATGCAAGGGTATATTAAAACTTTTAATATTGATACAAATTGGCGTAGATATTATTCTGTATATGAAATATTAACAGAAGGAACAATTAGGCCATTATTTGAAAAACAATCAAATGATGGAATAACAGCATACATTTGTGGTTTAAAATTAGAATGTGGCAATAAGGCTACTGACTGGAGCCCTGCTCCAGAAGATTTAGAAAATCCTAAATATCTAACGGATTATGGTGCAAATGATACTACTAAAATTTATACATCTTGGCATAAGTCTGATACATATGCAGAACAAGCCAATCAACATTTCCCAGTTTTGGCTTCAAATTTAGTTGATGGTGCATATGAAACAGTTTTTGGAGCTGTTAATATGAGCACATATAAAAAATATACAGGAATAGCAACGACATCTGATATAAATCCTACAAAATTAGCACTTACAGCATTATATGAAGAACGTTATAATGATGATACTACTGTTATGATGACAGTATCATCAAGTACAACAACACTATCTGAACTTGATAAACAAATGATACAAATATATGCAGATTTAATTTTAAATAATATAGGTAATAAAACAATTGATGATGTGCCAGCAAAAATTAAAGATAAAGTACAAGAAACTATTGATACAATAATTGAACAAAAATCAATTGAAATAAAAGATCAAGAATAATAAAAAGAGGTGATTAATAATGCCTACTTATCCACAAATTATATTCACAACAGCTGCTAAATTAGATTCAGTAGCTTTTCAAGACGGACAAATTATATTTGTTAAAGATTCTAAACTGTTATATGCAGATATGGACGAAACAAGAGTAAGTATAAATATGGGAATTAAAGGAGATACTGGTCCTCAAGGAGTACAAGGTCCTAAAGGAGATAAAGGTGATACAGGTCCTCAGGGACCTCAGGGAATACAAGGTCCTAAGGGTGATAAAGGTGAAGCAGGAGCTACTGGACCACAAGGTCCTAAAGGAGATAAAGGTGACACAGGTCCTAAAGGTGATAAGGGCGAACAAGGAACACAAGGAATTAATTTAGTTTTAAAAAGTGATATTGAAAATACAAATAATGAATATAGAACAGGAACTTATAAAATTTCAGAACCTATTGAAAAAGATCAAATATATACAATAACCATATGGGGAAATCTTGGTGATGAAAAAACAGAGTTTGGTGCTTATATTATGGATGGATCTCATAATTTTATAACTTTAAAAAAGATAAGTGATGGCATTTATAAAGGTACCGGTAATTATCCATGTTATGATGATATATCAAAAGATAATACCACTTTGATTATTTATGCAATTCCAAAATCTGTAACGACTTCAAGTACTATTACAAAAATTAAATTAGAAAAAGGTTCTATTGATAATCCTGTTTGGACAGCATCTCCTGAAGATTTAAAAACAACAGCAGAAAATTTTGAAGGAATCTTACCGATTGAAAAAGGTGGTACAGGGAATACAGATGGAAATGCTGCACCATATGGATTAAGAAAAGTAGAAACAAAAGATCAATGGGGTAACAGAGAGGGAACAACTTTAGTAGAATATGACACTCCAGGACATCCACTTAATACTGGAGGAGGGTTATATTTATCTGAAATTCCACAAAGTGGATATAAGTTAAATATTACAATAGATGGATGGTATTATTGTAATGAAGGTAATGATAGAGTTGCAACTTTAAATGAGGTCTCTACAACACAACTTGCTTTAACTTCACTTTATGAAGCTCGTGCAGTTACAACATCTTCTGCAGATATGACTATGGAGTCTCCATCAATTGATAGAGAACTTTCAGAATTAGATAAAAATATGACAAAAGTCTATGCAGACCTTTGTCTTAATAAAGATAGTGGAAAAACAATTGATAATGTGCCTGAACATCTTAAACCATATGTACAGGCTATTATAGATGAAACTATTGCAAAACAAAAAGAAATTGAAGAATATCAATTAGAAAACCAGAAAGAAGAATAATTTTATAAGAAATGAGGTGAATATGTATGTCTTTACCACAAATAATACACACTACATCTGCTAAGTTAAATACTATAGCAGTAAAAGATGGACAGATTATATTTACTAAAGATACTAAATTATTATATGCAGATATAGATACAGTAAGAACAAAAATTGATGTTGGTTGTGTAGGAGCTACTGGAGCTAAAGGTGCTACCGGTCCTCAAGGCCCTACAGGACCTAAAGGAAATAATGCTACGGTAACAATAGGTACTGTTACAACTGGTGCTGCCGGTAGTAATGCATCAGTTACTAATAGTGGTACATCAGCTGCTGCAGTATTAAATTTTACTATACCTAGAGGTGCAAATGGAGCACAAGGACCTAAAGGAGATAAAGGTCCTAATGGTGCTACAGGAAAAAATGGTAGTAACGGCACAGCTGCTACTATAACAGTTGGTACAGTTACATCAGGAACTACAGCATCAGTTACTAATGTTGGAACTAGTTCTGCTGCTAAATTAAATTTTGTACTTCCTAAAGGTGCAACAGGTGCTAAAGGAGATACAGGTCCTAGGGGTGACACTGGTGCTGATGGAACTGATGGTTTGAGGCAAAATTCACCTAGCACATATACATTATCAAGATATTCTGGTAATAGTACCAGTGCCAAATTATATTTACGATTATTTTATAGTAATAAAAATGAAATAATATATATGTATCTTTATACAGACGGTAATAATTTAAGTAGGGGTGATTATGGATTTCAATATAATGGTAGTAATATATTTGCTACATGTATGAATGCACATGGCGGTGGATATGTCTTTGTAAAAACTGGACTTATAAAAACAGAATCCTCGTTTATCATAGATGATGAAGGTGAATTATCTGCAGGAGCATATAGATTGGTTGTCACATCTAGTCAAATAATTTTAGATCTTATAAACACCGAAATAGGATCTGGAGATCTTGTACATCTATAAAAATATAAAGGAGCTTTATTTATGATACTTCCTAAATTTACATTTACTGTTTCATCTAAATTAGATAGTGTTCCTATCAAAGATGGACAGATTATATTTGTTAAAGATAATAAATTAATGTATGTAGATATGGATACTACAAGAATAGATATCGGAGCCAAAGGTCCTAAAGGAGACACTGGTCCAGCAGGACCTGCAGGTCCTAAAGGTAATTCGGCTACCATTACTGTAGGAAAAGTTACAACAGGAGCTGCTGGTAGTCAGGCTTCTATTGTTAATTCAGGTACATTAACTGATGCTAAATTTGATTTTACTATACCTAAAGGGGATAAAGGCGATGCAGGTCCTAAAGGAGATATAGGCCCAAAAGGTGATAGAGGAGAACAGGGAGCCGCAGCTACTATCACTGTAGGAACAGTTACAACAGGAGCTGCTGGTAGTCAGGCTTCTATTGTTAATTCAGGTACTAGTAATTCAGCTAAATTTGATTTTACTATACCTAAAG
>CANQNA010000070.1 GCA_947625005.1 uncultured Bacilli bacterium | reverse complement strand
AGCGTGTTTTAAATTTTCTTAAAAATAAATTTAACAAATTTGCAAAAAACTATTGATTTTTATTAGCAAGTTTTTATAAAACAATGACTTTAACAAAAAAGTGCATATACTTTGTATATAAATATACTCATTTTCGTAAATGCCAAAATATTTTTACATCAAAAAAAACGGAGAAAAATTCTTATGAAATAAGAGTTTAATCTCCGTTTGGTGTCATCCCATATTCTGTTTTTTATTTTAACATTATATTTTTCTGTAAAATTTCAAATTTTGAATTGCACCATTTTTATTTATTATTCATACTTTTAAATTTTTTATAATCTTTTAGAGCATTATCAAAATTGTAAAAAGGAATAGGATTTCCACAATTTTGACAATTCATAACTCTTATACCATCTTCATTCCTAGGTAAAGAATTATATTTTTCAAGTTCCGAAAAATTAATTTTAACTTCGCTTCCACATTTTTCACAAAAGAATCCAAAACTTTTTTCATAATACCCACTTTTAATTCTGTGCATTTCAACTTCACAATTAGCAATTAAATTATAAAACACTAGAACATAAATAATTATTATTCCCATTACTAACCAACTATGTGTATCTAAATTAAATTTTATGCAAAAATAAATAGTTAAAACAATACACAAAAATAGCATTAAATAATAAATGATATTTTTGTTTCTATACTTCTTGTATAATTTTTGTTTTGACTCACTTAAATCCTTTATATTAACACTTACATCATAATATTGTTTAGTTGCAATTATTTCTTTAAAATTAGGGCTAAAGCAATAAGGTTCAATTTCTTGTTCATACCATTGACAATATAAATTCCAATTTTTCGCATATATTTTTTTTCCAACTAATGCATGAAGCAATAATAAAACTATAGGTATTATAAACATCAATATAAATTTAACAAGCAAACCATAATCTTCTGTTTTGTGAGTAACAGAAACTATATTATTATTGTCATCTAAATAAATATAAATATCTTCTCCTCTTTCATAAGAATTATCTATATTATAATCATTAAAATTAAATTCATATTTTTTACTATTATCCGTATACCAAAAAGTATCTTCATATAAACTTATTCGCCCCACAATTTGTTTTGTTGCTCCATTAGGATACTTAGGATTATCAATTGAATTCATAAAAGATATAATAGTATAAACACTGAGAGGAATCATAACCAAAAATATAATTCCAAAAGTTATAAGATTAAAACGATTGTATTCTTTTTTAGCTTTTAATGCCATTTCAGATTTATCATTATCTATATATCTTAAAATTTTTTCTTGTTTCTTTAAATTCATCGCAGCACTTGCTGCTAATGCTCCAGTAGTAAATTTACTCATAATACCATCTCCTATTATTATTATTGTATCATATAAACTTATATCATAAATGAAAGAAAACAAAAAAAAAGAAACCATTTGTAAAATATAAAATGGAAATAGAAGTAAATACTTATGTGGAAAAACATATATTGAATATGATAAAAATCAAAAGAAATATTACCAAAAGAATTTTGGATTTATGCTTTTTATCATCTTATTTTTTATTAAATGGTCTTAATAATCTCTTTAAAAATCTTTTAGGACTACTAGAAGTCAGTTCATCTATTTGTTTATCAATTTGTTCTCTAGTTATAATATGATTTTCATCCATAGGCATACCATCAATATATAATCTATAATCATATTTAAACTTTTTACCTGTTTTTTGTTCAATTAATTTATGTTGCTCATCAAAATCTAATTGTTCAAATTCGCTATAAGGTATTCCCAATTTTCTTTCAATTTCTCTTTTAGCTCTTTCAGGTCCTGACATTTGATATGTAATTCCTAATAACATAGAATCTCTATCCAATCCGATTCTACCTTTATAACCAAATTTTTGATCAAAGAATTTTCTTAAATAATTAATATATGTATCGTTTTCATTAACTAAAGGTGTACCTACTAAAACATCTTCACATTTATTTATACCTTTTAATTCTTTAAAATTAAAAGCCTCTTGTGATAAAAAACCTAAATTAATATAATTAATATCTTTTTCATTTCTAGGATTAATTATACCATTATATAAATCATATATTCTGTATATTTTATCTGGACCATCTACATCAAATATACTTGAAACTTCTTCGCCATTTAAATAAGTTCTTGTTGGATAAATATTATCTGTGATTTTTCTACCATCTTCCCCATCAAGATAATAATTCATATATGTAGAAAATTCAGAATAAAAATCACTTTGAGATTTTAAATCTACTTTACCTTCTAACATTCTTAATTTTAAAAATAAGGAAACTAATCTAGTATTATCAAAATCAATATTCTTAGATAAACTATTAATTTTATCTCGTGTAAAAGTAAATCTTTGTTCTACTAAATCAGTAAGAACAAATTTTTTAAATCTACTAGATTGAGCAAATTGTTTATGAATTATAGAATAAACAATACCATTTTGTCTTTTGTCCAATGTCCTATGTGTTAGTAATAAGTCTTCATCAATAGTAATTCTCTCTATTCTAGTCGCAGTAGTTTTCAATACACTAAAACTATCTAACAAAATAGATAAATTTATACAATCTCCATTTAAATTTTCAAAACAAACAGTCCACTCACCAGTTTCTCTTTCTATACTTTTAAAAGTATAACCTTCTAGCTGAGCTTCAAGTTCTTTTTTTATACATTCAACTTTTAAAGGTTTACAACATTTATAAGCCATTTCTAATTTTGTATCAGTATCCATCATAATTTTACCTCCTGATTTTTGTAATCTAATTATACTATGCCGTAAGAAATATCGCAAGAAAATGTCGTAAGAAACCATTTTCATTTTCCTAGTATTTTCCTTGTAAATTTCCTAGTATCTTTCTTATTGCGACGTTTATTTTTTATAAGTAGGCAATGTGCAATTACTCCTGCTATTAAGTGCCGAATAAATTATTATATTAAAATTGACAATTTATATAAATATATATACTATTCCGATAAAAAGGGAGAAAAGCTAATGAGAGAAATGTTATTATCTGAAAAAGAAAAATTAATTCAAGATTTAGATTATAAAAATCATGAAGATTATAAATTTAAAATATGTGCTGAACCATTACAACAAAATATTTATCAAGATTGCTACCGCGAACAACTAGTCTCTTTTTTTCAAATGGCTCCACTCATGAATAAAACAGTTCCTTTAGAGGAAGCTGACTATATTTTATATGCCAATCCTTTTGCTAGAGTTCAAGATTTTACCGATTCAGTATTGGAAGAAATAGAAGAAATTGATAAAAAAAGAAAAGATACAGCTGAAATTATAATATGTGGAAAAGCAACAAATATTAAAGATACAATTAAAGATAAATATTCAAATATTACTTATGTACCTAGTCATTATGCAGAATATGTAGGTAAAAGATTTGAAATAGATATGAAAGAAGAATACATTGTTTATGATGACCGAATTAACCAATTAAATATTTGGCCAGTAGATGGTTGTTTAAATAAATGTGGTTTTTGTCGAAGAACTTACATGCATATTCCTTTTGAAAGTCAATCTATTGAATTTTTAAAAGAAAAATTAGATTGGTTTAGAGATAACCATCCTGAACAAATGACCTATGTATCTTTACGAGCCGAAAATTTAAATCAATATGGATTAGATATATATGGTAAAAGAAGCTTAAATAAAGTAATCGATTTATTAAATAGTTATGATGAAATTAAGTATATTGGTTTATCTATAGGATTTTGTATTGGAGAAATTACTAAAGATTTAATTAATTCATTAGCTAATTGTAATAAATTAACAAGTATAGCACTATATTTTGAAGCTGGATCTGATCGATTATTAAAACTAATTGGCAAAAATCATACATGTTATATGGCTAAACAGTTTGTAGACTTTATGAGAGCATATCATCCTAATATAGAAATTTTGGTAGCAGTTATGATTGGATTACCAACAGAAGAATTAGCTGACATTATTTCTCTTGGAAACTTACTTATGGAATGTGATATTGATATTGTCCATTGTAATTATTATGGTTATGTTGAAAAACAACCTTTAGCAGCTTATCCTCAACTTACGGACCAAGTTAAAAAAATGCACCTTAAATATTTAATAAATTATATAAAAAAGAATTATAATCGAGAGACTCCTTTAGCATTGTATCATGAAACTTTTTACGATTCATCAAAGCGAAACGTAGTAAGAAGATTAGAAGAGATTAAAAAAGTGCAAAAATATACCAAAGGTAGAATTTGGTACGACATTACCTATGAATATTTTATGGGAAATGATATTGTTGTTAAAACACATAATGAATATATAACTATGGAAGATTTAGAAAAAGAAAGCGATAGAATTGCAAGACAAAAAAAGTTAACAAAAAATTAAAAATCAAAACAAATAAAAACTACTTTCAAATTTAAATGAAAGTATCTTTATTTTTTCATATTTGAATACTGACAACATTAATTAATAATTAATGTGTGAAAACTTTAGAAAACATCATTAATATTTGAGTTTCCATAAAAAATTAAAGGGAAATAAAAAATCCCTTTGTATAATCTCTAATAAATTTTCTTCAAATTATCATAAACTTATGCTTCTTGTTCATTCTTTGCTGCTTCAAGTTGTTTAAGAATTAAAAGTTTCTTTTGGATATTTAATTTTATTTTTTCATTTACTGATTTAGCATTTTGTATTTCTTCTTCTAAATCCTTTATTTGAATATCTAAATCATTTATAATTTTTATATTATTTTCTACCATAACTGGAAACCTCTTCCTTTTGCATAGAAGATAATTGGACTACTTTAGCCGCTATTTCTTCATCTAACTTTTGTTCACGAGCAATTAAATTACTTCTTTCTTCCATCAATTTTTCATATTCAGCTAATAATTTTTCTTTAGTATCAATCCTCTTTTTAATGCTTTCGTTTTCTTCTTTTGCTCTATTAACTATTATTTCAGTTGGTCTAATAGCAAATGGAGTTTCTGCTGGCAATACAATTGAAGCCCCAAGTTCAATATTTCTAGCTTTAAGTGCTTCTGATAATTTTTTCTTCTTAACATCGCCTATTCCAATTAATTCATAAACTTTTGGGCCAAAATTGATTAAATCTTCAAGAGTATAAATGCCGTTTTTATATAACACTCCACTTACTTGTCCATCAAGATTTAGAGTTTCACCAACCATGGGGATTCCTTTTTCTTTAAAGCTTTCTTTCAACTCTTTCATTGTTGGTTTTTCATTTGGTAATGAAAATCCTAAAGAATGGATATAATTTTTTAATTCAATTATTCCTTCTTCTCCAATAACTCTAATATGCTTAACATCTTCATAATCAGTAGTTAATAAATCCCCAAGGTAAATTAAGTCACCTTTTTTTATTAAAGCATTTTTTAAACGAGGAGATAGATCAAGATTATTTATTCTTACCATAGCTATCTCATCACTAATTCCTAAACTTTCCCATTTTAAATGATCATCGTTAAAAAATAATCCCATATCCATAACAGCTTTACGAATTGCCCAGTAACCAGAATAATATGAAGTTTTCGTAGTTGCGTGATATATTATATCAGTCTTCGTTGATAATAATTCACCTAATGTATAAATTCCCATTTTACACAATGTTTCAAAAGAATCTTTAGACATCCCTTTTTCAATCAACTTTGATATTGGCATTTGTTTCATTTCATCTGTTAATTCAACTAAATCCGAAGAAAATGTTTTGTTTTTTTCTTTAACATCCATAATTTCATTTACCTCCAAATATTTTAATGCAAACTTATATTTATCTTTTAATAATTCTTCTACATCTTTTTTTAAATTTTCAAATTCTTTATCATAGCAATATGTTTTAGCATATCCATTAATTCCAAATTTCTTTGATATGTGTTCATATGCTCTATTAATCATATCATCTAAGTTCATATCAGGATAATGTTTAATAGTATAAGCATGGGTTCTTTTTAATGATGATACTATATCAACACTTCTATCGGCAGAAGATATTATTTTTCCATAATTACTTCTTGGCTCATGTTCTAAACTTGCTCGATGATCTTCTATTGCTTCTTTAATAATTGCTCTTTGCTCATCAGTGAAAAACTTTTTCATTTCTTCATTTTCATAAAATAATTTGGCTGATAATACCTCATGATTATTTCTATCAATATGGTGAGCTAAATCATGAAATGAAGCAATTACATAAACCATATCTAAATCAATATTATCAAATTGTTTGGCAAATTCTAGGCTTCTTTTTATGACATAGTTTATATGTTCAATTCCATGACCAGAATCATTTTTTTCATAGATTGGAAATATATTATTTTCAACATACATCCGCAATTTGTAATTAATTGAATTCATACATTATTCCTCCAAACTAACATTAAATTATAATATCCTAACTCTTTAAAAAAGTAAATTAATTTTCTTATTTAATACATGAAACAAATTTAAACTTAAAAGATACATGTCCAGTTTTATATGATTATCTAACAAATTCAGGGCTAAATTGACAATGACATGCTAATGTGTTAGTATAACAATCAATAAAAGAAATAACAATTTATATGAGGAGAGTTTTTATGAAAAAAATTGAAGCCCAACAATTAGCTATAGAAAGATCAAAATTAATAATTGAGTATATATTTCAAATACTTTCTGACTCTGAAAAAGTTAATGCGACAATGGAATTTTTTAATGATAAAGTGGAAAATCAAAATATGGTAATTTTTGATATAAATGTTCCGAAAAGAAATTTTAAACGAAGTCTCAATTTAGGAATTACAAGTGATCATGAAAATGTATTATTTGAACAATTATTGAATGATTTAATTGAAACTTTTTTACCCCATGAAACTATGGGAATAACAAAATATTACTCATTAAAATC
>CANQNA010000069.1 GCA_947625005.1 uncultured Bacilli bacterium | reverse complement strand
ATAAATGATTTACTAAATGTTATTACTGAATTAGATGAAACTATGAAAGAGAAATTTAAAACAACTTTTAATAAAGTCAATGAAGAATTTAAAACAGTATTCAAAAAATTATTTAAGGGAGGAACAGGTTATTTAACTTTAACTGATGAAAATGATTTATTAAATACTGGTGTAGATATTATTGCTTCTCCTCCAGGGAAAAATTTAAAAACAATTAATATGTTATCTGGCGGAGAAAAAACTTTGACTGCAATTGCTTTACTTTTTTCTATCTTAAATATTAGAATAGTACCTTTTTGTATATTAGATGAAGTAGAAGCAGCTTTAGATGAAGCCAACGTTGATGTATTTGGTAATTATCTGAAAGATTATAAAGATAAAACACAATTTATTATTATAACCCACAAAAAAAGAACAATGGAATATGCCCAAACTCTTTACGGTATTACAATGCAAGAAAGTGGAGTAAGTAAACTGGTTAGTGTTCGTTTAGATAACATCGAATAAAGTGTTTGACTTTTTAAATTAAATACTTTATATTTAAAATAGGTGATAATATGAATAAGGTGTTGGCTAAAAAACAAAAAGATTATACAAATTTTATTTGCAGTTCTTTGATATTCGTTTTAGGATTTCTTAGCTTTTTAATTCCAGCTTCCATTAAAGTAGAGCCTCATAAATTATTATGTGCTATTATGATTATATATTTTGGAATTAAAATTTGCGAAGGCTTTTTAACAAGAAAATATTCAGAAATGGAACATATTTGGATTGCTGTGGCTTGTGCCCTAAGTGCGGCAAGCATCTTTGCTTATAAAGATTTAAATAGTAATATTTTAGTTTCAATTTCTTTAGGAATTTGGATTTTAATTTTAGTTATTGTTAAATTGATTAAGATTACTGAATATCGTGAATCAGAAAATAATTTAATGTATTTTAATATCGTAACTTTAAGTGTATTTACTATGATAGGTGTTTTAAGTATTTTAACAATTTATTTTAATCAAATAAATATTAACCTAATATTAGCTTTTTTCTTTTTCATAAATGGAATACTTTGTTTATCAGAAACAGAAGCTCGTATTTTAAAAGATAATAAAAGAAAAACAAGAAAAAAATAATTCTTGTTTTTTTATATTTCTCTCATAATATCAGCATCCTTAAAAGGATTATTTTTATCTATTTTATCTACAAATAAAATTCCATCTAAATGATCAAGTTCATGTTGGAATGCTACTGCTATATCTTCTCGGACTCTAATTTTAAATTTTTTGCCATTTTCATCATAAGCTTCTACAGTAATTCTAGCATGTCTTGGAACAATCCCTTCGGTTTCTCTATTAACACTTAAGCATCCTTCTCCTTCACCTACATAAATCATTTCTTCACTTGCTGAGATAATTTTAGGGTTTATTAAAATATAACGTCTAAATTCTCCCTCATCTAATTCTTCTGAAATAACAAATGCTCTTTTAGGAATACCAAGTTGGACCATAGAAAGTCCCATACCAGGTCTTAAATTATACTTTTCCATGTATTCATCAATTTGACTCATTTCTAAATAATCTAAAGAATCATTTAATAATTTTTTAAAAGATTTATCTAAAGGAAATTCTACATCTGTACTTTTTGTATGTAAAATTTTTTCTTTTTCATCTAATATTTTGATATTTGGTAGATTCATAGTCAACCTCCAACGTAAGTATTTTAACAAATTTGCAATTAAATTGCAAATATGCTATAATGTCCAGATGAAAGGGAAAAATTTTTATGAGAAAAAAAGTAATAAATAGTAAAAAAAATTATCAAAAAAGAGAAAAAAAATTAGTTGCATATTTAACAGCATTAATATTAGGAATTTCTTCTTTGAGTGTTCCTGCATATGCAGAAAGTACGAATAATAATATTTCTTACAGTCAACAAGAAATTAATAGTAAACTAGTTATTTTACAAACACTATATACTGAACAACAAAATTATTTAAATCACACAATCGCTGATTTAAAACAATTTTTTGCTGAAAAAGATTCAAAAAATATTATAAAAGAAGCTTACCCTAATGTTTATGAAACAATTAGTAATCAATTAGATCAATCTTACCCTTTAAATAGTGAAGAAGAATATATCGAAAGCATTAAAGAAAATAATAGATTAATTCAATCATTAAAAATTAAACCATTAGGAACTGGAAGAGATCCTGAATATGGTATAATATCAGATCAAAATAGTGAGTTTGGATTTAGAGTAAAAACAGAAGAAGATAAAGCATTAATTGACGGATACACTAATATTTTAGGAAATCCTCTTGTTGTAAACGAAAAATTACTTAAATTAATTGAAACTCCTAATGATGAAATAGATAAAGAAGAATATTTAAGTACTATAGAAAGTTTAATTAATAATCAAATTAATTATTTAATAAATGTAGATAAAAATTTACAAAAATTTTATGAAGAAAGAGATACTCAAAATATTATAAAGGAAGCCTATCCAAATGCTTATGAAGCTATAAACTACAAACCAAATTGTTATATTTCATTTAATGGAAATAGTTATCAAGTAGCAAAAGATCAAGAAATGTCTTTAGATGAAATATTAAAGAATTATATAGAAGTTTTAAATAATAATAATTATGTTATAGCATCATTAAAAATTAAACCATTAGGAACTGGAAGAGATCCTGAATATGGTATAATATCAGACCAAAATAGTGAACTTGGATTTAGAATAAAAACAGAAGAAGATAAAGCATTAATTGATGAATATACTAGTATTTTAGGTAATTTAGAAACTATCCCAACTCAAGTACTAGATTATTTAAATAATATTTATGCTTCTTTAAGTAATAATATAGATTTAAGTTCTATATCTAAATAAAATGAAAACTGCTGATTTTAATTATTATTTACCAGAAAATTTAATTGCTCAAACACCTTTAAAAGATCGCAGTGCTAGCAAATTAATGGTTTTAAGAAAAGATGGTAAAATTATTCACTCCCAATTTAAAAATATTATTAATTATTTAAATAAAGGAGATGCTTTAGTTATAAATGATACTAAAGTTATTCCAGCTCGTTTAATTGGAATTAAAAATGAAACTAATGCTGTTATCGAATTATTACTTTTAAAAGAATTAGGTAATGATTTATGGGAATGTTTATCCAAGCCTCAAAAAAGATTAAAAATAGGAACTATTATTACTTTTTCTGAAGATTTACAAGCCGAAGTTAAAGAACTTAAAGGAGAGGGTATAACAATTGTTCAATTACATTATAAAGGAATTTTAATGGAAATTTTAGATAAATTAGGGACAATGCCTCTTCCTCCTTATATTCATGAAAAATTACAAGATAAAAATAGATATCAAACTATTTATGCCAAAAATCCAGGATCGGCTGCGGCACCTACCGCCGGATTACATTTTACGGAAAATTTGTTAGAGGCAATTAAAAGAAAAGGCATTAATATTGTTCATGTCACTCTTCATGTAGGTTTAGGGACTTTTAGACCAGTTAATGTAGAAGATGTAACTAAACATAAAATGCATACAGAACATTATATTTTAACAAAAGAATCTGCTGATATTTTAAATAAAACTAAAGAAAAAGGTAAGAGAATTATTTCAGTAGGTACAACCACTACTAGAGTATTAGAAACTATTTTAAAAAATAATGAAAAATTTGTAGCAAGTGAAGGAGATACTGATATATTTATTTATCCAGGCTTTAAATTTAAAGCAATTGATTGTCTTATTACAAATTTTCATTTACCTAAAAGTACGCTTTTAATGTTAGTAAGTGCTTTTTCTACTAAAGAATATATTTTAAAGGCTTATCAAGAAGCTGTTAAAAATAATTATCGTTTTTTCTCTTTTGGAGATGCTATGTTTATTGAAAAAAAGAATCTTTAATTTGATTCTTTTTTATCTTTTTAGGAAAATTAGAATAGTCAATACTCCCAAAATTTATTTGATTATTATATTTTTTATGAGATAATAATTCAAGGAAGTGCATTATGAAAATAGAATATAAATTATTAAAAACAGAAAAAAATACAAACGCTCGATTAGGTAAAATAAAAACTAAATACGGAGAATATATTACTCCTATGTTTATGCCTGTTGGAACTCAAGCAACAGTTAAAACCCTATCACCTGAAGAGCTAAAGGAAGTCCATTCTGGAATAGTCTTAGCTAATACTTATCACTTGTGGTTAAGACCTGGCGAAGATATTGTCGAGGAAGCTGGTGGTCTGCAAAAGTTTATGAATTATAATGGACCAATGTTAACAGATAGTGGAGGTTTTCAAGTTTTTTCACTTGCTAAACCGAAAAATATTACAGAAGAAGGAGTAAAATTTAAAAATCATTTAAATGGAGATGAACTGTTATTAACTCCAGAAAAATCTATTAAAATTCAAGAAAAATTAGGAGCAGATATAATTATGAGTTTTGATGAGTGTCCTCCAGCAAATGCTTCACATGAATATCTAAAACAAAGTGTTGAAAGAACTTTAAGATGGGCAAAAAGAGGAAAAGAAACTCATTCTAAAAAAGATCAAGCTTTATTTGGTATTGTCCAAGGTGGTTATTTTGAAGATTTAAGAAAATTTAGTGCTGAAGAAACTGTAAAATTAGATTTTGATGGATATTCTATTGGGGGAGTTGCTAATGACCATGAAAGCAAAGAAAATATGTATAAAGCTTTTGAATATTCTTGTAAATATTTACCCCAAGATAAATTACGTTATGCTATGGGAATAGGAGATCCTATAGATATTATCGAAGGTGTAATTTTAGGCGTAGATATATTTGATTGTGTTACTCCCACACGTTTAGCGCGTCATGGACATGCTTATACTAAATATGGAAAAATTAATCTAAAAAATAGCAAATACAAAAGAGATTTTAGCCCCATTGATGATAATTGTGATTGTTATGCTTGTAAAAATTATACCAAAGCTTACATTAAACATTTAATTAATGCCAATGAAACTTTTGGAGCAAGATTGTTATCTATTCACAATATTAGATTTTTAATTAAATTAACTGAGGATTTAAGAGAGGCAATTAAAAATGATACTATCTTAGAGTATCGCGAACAGTTTGTGAGGGATTATTATGGAAAAGAATAATTTAAAAAGTATAAAATGGATTATTATTTGTTTAGCAATAGTTTTAATCATTTTTCTAACTATTTATAAAGTAACAAAGAATAGAGAACAAAAACTATATAATGTTTTATATAGTAAAATTGAATACAAAGCTAATAAATGTTTTTTAGATAAAATATGTTCTTCTCCTATGACTTTAAATGATTTATATGAAAAAACGGATTTAGAAGAATTATATGATCCTATTACCAAAGAACTTTTAGATAAAAATATTACTATTGAATATAAAAATAATAAAGTTATTATCAATAACAATAATATTAAGAAATAATTTTTATTACTTTCTTTAAATTAAAGAATATTACAAATCCAATATTAATAATTTCCGCGATTATTAAACCATAAATACCAATTCTTAATAAACTAAGTCCTGCCATAAAAAGTAATTTAATAAATACTCCGAATAAAGTAACTTTCATCGAATATTTGGCTTCATTTAAACCTTGTAAAATACTAACTAAAGGTCCTTCTAAATAAAAGAGAATAAAAAATGGAGCTAAAAATTTAATGTAATCGACACCTTCTGTTGTTTTATATAAAGTATTTAAAATAAATTCAGGAAATAACATAATTAAAATATTAGAAATAAATCCAATGATTAAAGATATACTTATTGCTTGAATAAGTCTTCTTCTAATCATTTTTTTATTATGAGCATACTTGCTTACTTCCGGAATTATAGCAGTTGATAAAGCCATGATAAAAAAAGAGGGAATAGTTAGAACTGGTATAACATAAGCATTATATACTCCATATTCATTTAAAATAAATTTGCTAGAGTATCCCACAAATAAAAGCAGATTAGTTAAAATTATAGGTTCAAAGAAAAAGCCTATATTACCAATAATTCTACTACTTGTACTAGGTAAACTAATATTCATTACTTCTTTAGCAGTTCCTAAATCTGGTTTTAAATCTTCTTTTTTTATAGTAAAACTTTTAGGAGCAAAAAACAAAAATACTACAATAGAAATGATTTCTGAAATAATATTAAATAAAATAAATAAAGTAACTCCTACAACACTACCATAATGCATAAATTTTGGTAGTAATAAAACTATAATTAAAAGTCTTATAATTTGTTCAATAATATTAGATACAGTATGAGGCATCATTCTTTGTTTACCAAAAAAATAACCTCTTATAATACTAGAAATAGAAACAAAAGGAATAACAAAAGCAATAGAAATAATAGGATAATAAGTATCAGGATTTTTTAAAAGAGTATTAGATAAATAAGGAGCAAATAAAAATATTAAAACAATAATAATTAAATTTATAATTAAACTAATAGGTATTATAGAAAATAAAATATTTTTACTGGTTTTTTCCCCTTTAGCAACTAAATTAGATATTGCTATAGGAAAACCCATTTGGGCTAAAGTTATTAAAAGAGAATAAGTTGGCATAATTAAACTGTATAAATTAATTCCATCACTACCAATAATTCTAGTAAAAATAATTTTTATAAAAAAACCTAAAGCTTTTGTAACTAAAGAGCCAATTAGTAAAATAATTGTACTTTGAAAAAACTTATTCTTCATATTTCACCCAATTCATTTAATTATATTTGTAAACACTGGGTTTCATTACATCACCTATTTTGTCGAACACCGTCAAAAGTATAGACAATTTAGAAATATTTATGCTATTTTTAATGAGATTAAAAAATTTGGAGAAAAAATTTTATTATTTTATTTTTAAATTACAAAAAGTAAAAATTAATTCTTTACTAGATTAGATGTTTTGAATTTATAAATAATATTATAAATTTTACAAAATGTAAGTATTTTTAGTTATAAAGGTTAATCTCATAAAAAAGTCTAATTATTATTCAAAATTT
>CANQNA010000068.1 GCA_947625005.1 uncultured Bacilli bacterium | reverse complement strand
TTTAAAAAAGATGAAAAAGTTTTTAACATTTTCATCTTTTTTGATGTCAAGTATTTTTTTTACCTAAACTCAAAATAAACAAATTGGAGCCATAACAAAAGGGATATCAAAATTTTTGCATAAAGCCTTTTTATTTTCTTGTATCTACTAATAATATATAATAATTTTTATTATAATGCAACATTTTTGCAGTTAATTTTCATATATAATTTCTTGCTCTATTCCTTCGCTTTCATCATATAATTCTAATAATAAAGTTCTTGGTTTTATTGCTTTTCTAGTAGGCTCAACTCCAATTACTTTAAATAATAAATTATCATTAATATAATAATCTTTATTTAAGTTCATATCTATTACATTAAAACTATATTTCTTTTTCAATATGTTTATATACTTATTTGCTTCGTTTAAACTTTTATATTCGGTTTTACTAATTCTAAAACAACCTTTAGTAATTATTTCATCTATCATATTTTGTTTGCTTAATTCAGTCATCTTTTGTACTTTATCTTTCATAAAATTAAGTGTCTTAATATTTATCTGTGGCTTCCTATTCGTACCTTTTTTCTCAATTTCTATATAATCAACATATTTTGTGATAAAATCGCTTTTTACTTCATAATTAGCTTTTTCCCATATCGGTTTTAATAATTCAGCCGTAGTAACAAATTTTAATCTTTCTTCAATTATATTTCTATCTATTGCAAATCTAATTTTATTATTAATTTTACATTTATTAAATTCTTCGGCTAAATCTTTATCAGTTGCTACATAAGTATCATTAATAGCTAAATATAATTCTAATATATCTTGCAATTCTTCAATTAAAGCATCTTCTATCCATTCTTCTCTTATATAATCATTACAGTCTTTACATTTATAATATAAATACTCTCGGCCATCTTTCTTTTTAGCACCATTACAAGCCATTATTCTACCACAATTTGGGCATTTTATTTTTTGCATAAATAAATAATTTTTATTTCTATAATAATTCCTACTATTTCTTTTTATATTTTCTTGGCATTGCATAAATATATCTTCGCTAATAATTGGTTCTATTTTTCCTTTTATTTCTACTATTTCTTTACCTTTAGTAGACTTGCCCCATTCATATATGCCTATATATGTTTTATTATTTAATATTTTTGAGATAGAGTCTTCTTCCCATTTTCTATACCGTGGCACTTTATTACCTTTTTTATCTGTACCATATTTATAAACTATTTTTGGGTATCTCTCTTTCATAATAGGGGCAATTTGGCTATAAGTGTAACCATTTAAACATAAATCAAATACATCTTTTACAATTTGTCTTTCATTTTCGTTAACTACCCATTTTTTATTTTCTCTTATATAACCTAAAGGTGCTGGACCGCTAAAATGACCATCTTCAATAGCCCCTTTAACTCCCGCATTCGTTCTTTCAATTATCAATTCTCTTTCAAATTGCGCAAAAACTGCTAACATATTCATCATCATTCTGCCACTTGCTGTGCTAGTGTCTACTTTATCTAATATAAATTCAACATCACACCCAAATTCTTTTGCCATAGCCATAAACTTTAAAAAGTCTATTAAATATCTACTAATTCTATCAATTTTAAGTGCAACTATCATATTAAATTTACCTTTTTTCATATCATCAATCATTTCATTATATTTTTTTCTATCTTCAGTATTCTTTGCACTTATTCCAGGTTCTTCATAAACCTTATATATTTCATAATTATAATTTTCACAATGGCTTTTAATCCTTTTAAGTTGCATATCTAAACTATAACCATCTCTTGCTTGGTCATCGGTACTAACTCTCGTATAAATAGCAACTATTTTTTCCTCATTCTCATTATCAATACTATCATTCATAATAATTGCACCTTCTCTAAAACTAATATAAAGTAAAAAATAAATTTATGCATATTATAACATATTTTTATATGCAATTAATATTAAATATCTTTAACTAAATTATAAAATGTATTCGGTTTTAAATTTAATAATTCCATTGCTTCTTTTGATTTAATTTCTTTTTTCTTCCATTTTAAAACCACATCATCAAAATTATGTGGCTTTTCTATTTTAGGTCTTCCAAATTTAACACCATTTTTTAATGCAATATCAATTCCTTCTCTTTGTCTTTTATTTATATAATCTTTTTCTTGGTTAGCAACATAGCTTAATATTTGCAATACTAAATCGCTAATAAATGTCCCTAATAAATCTTTATTATTTCTTGTGTCTAATAACGGCATATCTATTACAAATATATCTGCTTTAATATTTTTAGTAATATCTTTCCATTCTTCAATTATTGCATTATAATTTCGGCCTAATCTATCAATGCTTTTAATAATTAATAAATCATTTTCTCTTAATGCATTTTTTAAAACTTGGTATTGCTCTCTATTAAAATCTTTACCACTTTGCTTATCTATAAATATAAATCTATCTTCAACACCATTCTCAATTAATGCTTTTATTTGTCTTTCTTCATTTTGTTCTTTACTGCTTACTCTTGCGTAACCATAAATTCTATTATTCATTAACTAAAATCCTTTCTAAAAGTAAAATAATTATCTTGCTAAATAGTTACTAGCTTCTCTATTAACCATATCAATTATTTTAGGCTCAAAAGTTTCGTAATATTCAACTAAAATATTTTTTTCTTTTAATTCATTAATAAAATTTACTACGGCTAATATATAAGGGAAGTCTTCTTTATTATCTTCTATTCCGTTTAATAATGTATCAACAAAATTACTGCATATAATAGATAGCACTTGCCTTAAAGTATCATTTTTCACTCTTTATTCCTCCTTTACAATAATAAAATAAGTCCTTCTTGGCGAAAAATAAAGAGTGAAATTTTAAAAATTAAAAATTTTTTAGCCTTTGTAAAACTATAAACTACTTTCTAAATATTTATAAAGTCATAAATATACTTTTTTAAATAAAAAAAGACCCTAAAATATATAATTTTAAAGTCTTTGTAAAATTACACTTTTTTAAATTATCGCTAAAATTCATTATTTATATTAATTTTTTACTACAAATAATATAATTTATACATATCATACTTAAAATTAAAAATAAGTCAAAATAGACTTATTTATCAAATTTAATTTAAATATTCTTTACCTTCAAAAATTAATGAGATAGCTGTGCTTCCGTTAAATTTAACTTGGAAATCGCCTCTAACAGTGGCACCAAAGCTATTTTGACTATCAACATATCCTTGTACAGTAACAATGCCTTTTTCTTTTCCAAAACTATATTCACTAATTTTTGGGAATTTTGCAGTAGATGGGGATTTTAAAACTTGTAACATTAAGTCATCTGCTAATTTTTTATAATTATATCTTTCTTCATCATTCATTGTGTAATTAGTTAAATAATCTTTTATTTCTCCATTTTCATATAATACTGGAGCGTCTGGGGCTGCCATTTTAACAGCTAATACAGAACCGTCATCATTAAGATTTACAATAACAGTCCTATGTATATCATTTGTATTAAAATCACTATAGGCTACTCTATAACCTTTATCAGTACCACCATTCCAATAATAATCATCTAAACCATCATCTCTTGCAATTTTATTTATATTGCTTACTCCAACACTATTTAAAACATTTATTATTTCATTTGCTTGTATTTCATCTACATTCATAACTTTAATTATTTGAGCAGTAGATGTTTTATTACTATTATTAGTTGTATTTGGACTAACTTGGCCCATAGCAATAGCTAATAATCCAAAAAATATAAAAAATCCAATTATAATATAGTTTACCTTCTTTAAGTTTTTACCACAATTTGGGCAATTTACTTTTTCACTTTTTAATATTTCTGTTTTACAATATGGACATATTTTGGTTTTTCCTTGCGGTTTTGCACAATGTGGGCAATATACTGCGTGATAATCAATTTCACTTCTACAATATATGCATTTTTTCATTTTACTATCATTATTCATAATTAATTTTTTTCACTCCTTCATTTCTAAAAATAATCATTAATAATTTTTATAATTACATTATATATTATAAAAGTTTAAAAATAAATACCATTTTTAATAATATGCACTCGTATTCTCAAAACTATTGCTAGTTCTAAATTTTTTTAAAATTATATATAGGTGATAATGCTGTGAAGACTATTAAGAATAATATTAAAGAATTGCGGGTTAAAAAAGATATTTACCAACTAAAATTAGCTATGGATTTAGAACTTAGCCAAGAAACTATAAGCTCCTACGAAAGATTTAAAATTGTACCAAGCACAGAAGTACTGATAAAATTAGCTGATTATTTTAATACTAGTATAGATTACTTACTTTGCCGTACTACTTATGATTTACCTATTAAAGATTTAAAACCACGAAATATGACCGATAGCCAATTTTTGCTTTGCAGTAAAATAAATAGTTTAAGTAAAAAAGACCAAGAACTAGTAGAAGCCTATATTACTGCATTAATAGATAAAGCAAATACTTAATTTTTGCCATTTTTGCTAATGCACAGCGGCTTTTAATATGGCTCTGGTATATTTTATTTAACTAACTATAAAATGCCTTAAGCGTCTAAAAAAAATGCCCTAGCAAATAGCTTAAAAAATAGCAAAAAGTTTGCTCTAGGATACCCAATAAAACCTGTATTTTTTGCTATAACCTATTATACAACCTAGTATTTATATTTTAAAAAGTTCTTCGGCTATACTACCTTTATAAAGCGGCATTTAAATACTATTAATACTATTATTTTACTATGGGCAACATTTTTTTAAATTAAATTTGTATGTTTTTTATGGTATTAAAAATTAATATAGGCCTTTTTAGTTAATGTTTTAGTTTTATATTAATGCTATCGTATGTTTTTAGTATTACTACTGTTTATACTACTAATACTGTGTTTTATGCTATTACTACTATTATTACTATTATTATTTATATTTTTATATATATTAAATGGGAACCTTTTTATTTATACTTTTTTTATATAGTGCCCTTTAAATCAATATAATATTTTAATTCTAATACTCTTTATTTTCAGTCCTTTATTCATTTTTTATATCTATTGCGGTTTACTTTTTGCATAAATTCTTGCTCTTGCTTACATTTTAGTTCAACATCACAAAAGCCATTAAAATAATTTACCATATCATTGTATGCTTTATCTTTTGCTTCTCTATAGTCTTCATCACTTATGTATTTTAAGTCCGTTTTTAAATAACTATATTTTTTAACTGAGGCTTCATACATATTTCTAAAGCTGTATTTAAATCTATTGTCTCCACTACCATAAAACATAACCGTATCACTTTGGTTGGCTATATAAAATAACATTCCTATATTTATATAAGTTTTATCATGGCCTTTAATTTTTTTGTATGTAGTACCAACATTCCAATTTTTATCAACATACTTTTTTATATCTCTAGCTAATACTTCACTTGGACTACTTAAAACAAAAATATGTATGTGCCAATCCGTATGTAATTCTCCATATGTAATTTTGGCAATATCATTTTCTTTTACTATATCTTTTACTTTTTTAGGTCTTCCAACCTTACCGCAACTTTTATAATATTTTCCACAAACATAATTGCTATTAGTATTACTTATTCCTACTATTGCTTGCACCATATAGTATTCATGTTTATTACACTCATATCTAAATTTATCTATTATATTCTTTTGTAATTTCCTTACTTCTTGCTCATTTTTAAATTTGGCTCCAATTTCTAAAGTCCAAAAACCCATTTTTCTTTCCATATTAGCACTCCTTAAGTTCTTTTAATAAATTAGTTAATTGTGCAACCGTTATGGGCATACTTCTATTATATAAAAACAAATTATTTTTATTAAAATATAATAACAAAATATTTTTTCCTTTAATACTAATGTTTATTTTATGCGGTTCAATAAAAGCAATATTAGTATCTTTAATATTTAATATCTTTCCTTGTTTTATCTCACATTTAGCATTATTAAAACTACAAATATCTTCAATTCTTTTTTCAAATTCTATTTCTTTAATTAATTTTTTACTTAAAATTCTCATAATTTTTTACCTAACTATAGGTAATACAAAAACCATTGCAAATCCTTTATTTACAATGGCTTTTTAATTTCAACTACAATAATTTTGTAGGTATTTTAATTTGGAGGGCCTAGTCGGATTTGAACCAACGAATCAGGGAGTTGCAGTCCCACGCCTTACCACTTGGCTATAGACCCATTTCTTTAATACATTTAACATTCTAATATAAAATATGTTATTTGTCAAAAGTAAGTTACATTTCATACTAATAAAATGTGACTATCGAGTGAAAGTGTCCGCTTTAAAGAAACGATTTTTAAATAAAAATGTCCTACTACATTTTCTTTAGAAATAGAGAAAAATTATAATTGAATTAATTAATAGAAATATTGAAATTAGAAATAATTTAAGAATGTAATAAATAGTAAAAAAGTTAAAAAATAAGTAACTTTAAAATTAGAAATAACTGATAGACAAATAATAATTTATATTGGGACTCTGCCCCAAACCCCTGAGAAAGCTTTCTCATTTTTGTGTATTATTAAGTTTTATAAGGTTTTATAGAAATTAACTCAAAACTTTGAATTGATTTTTAGGTAATATTTAGGTAATAAATTTTAAACGAAAAATGTTAAACTTTATTAAATTGATACAAGAATTATTATTTATTTGTTATAATATATCATACAAAGGAGATGAATTATGATAGACAAATCATTTCAAGAAGTAGCAAATAGTATTAAAACGGCAATAACTAACACGCAGTTTGAAATTATGAGTGATGCAAATAAAAAGTTGGTTAATTTATATTATAATATTGGTAAAACTTTAGAAGAAAATAGTAATTGGGGAAATAAATTTATTGATAACGTTGCAATAGAATTAAAAATATCTTTTCCTAATTTAAAAGGATTTTCGGTTCGTAATTTAAAATATATGAAATCTTTTTATAATGAATATAAGGATGATAACGATGAATTTGTGCAACTGGTTGCACAATTACCTTGGAAACATAATATTACTTTAATGCAAAAAGTTAAAGATAAGGA
>CANQNA010000067.1 GCA_947625005.1 uncultured Bacilli bacterium | reverse complement strand
ATGGTAATAAAAAGACTACTGATAGAATATGGAATGAAATACAATTTTGCAAACAGATGCATAAGTTAAGACCTCAACAATGGGAAATAGAATCTTCGATATCAAAAAATTTAGTTAAAATTCCTCAAAATTAGAAAATTAAAAACATATAAAGCAATAATATTATAATTAATTTTATTAATGATTCTTTAGCTCAAAAAGCTGTTGTACTTCTTCCTTTAGGACACTGGATTGACATCGAACTCGGACTTTTATAGTTCGAGTTTTAATATATCTAAAATTATGATAAAATATTAACACACTTGAAATTGACTCGTCAATATGCTTGTGTATTATAATATTTTTATGAAAATTTGAAATTGATATTTTGTTTTTCAAAAAATGATATAATAATCTTTATAAAACAGGAGGCTAATATGAGTTTTAATAGAATTATGGCTAATATAATGGCTGGTAGTGGTACAAAAATAATTTCTGGAGAAATTATTGGAAATGTTAATCCGTATATTGAATGGGTAAAATGGTTATCATATTTACCAGACTTTCAAAAAGCGAGAATACAAGAATTAAATTCTAAA
Source organism: uncultured Bacilli bacterium (assembly GCA_947625005.1). Next base: position 6,665 of record CANQNA010000067.1, on the reverse strand, counting down.
ATAGTAGAAGAATTGACTTTAGATGAATTAGATGAGATAAGAGCATATAAAAATCAAATTAGAATGTTAAATCTATTTAAAATATATGGTACAAGTGAGATTTCTAAAAAAGAATATATGGAAGTTTATGATTTTATGTTAAATCAATCCATAGATGAATTAATGCTTAGCAAGTTATCTTCAGAAGAACTTAGATATGCTAAAGACCAAATACAATATTTTTGTCAAATTCCAAATGAAGAATTAAGAAAAAAAGTAAATGAGGAACAAAAAGCTGATAATTACGAAAAATTGTCTATGGTGGACTCTTATGTTTTACATATAGTATCAAGGGTTAATTTTGCAAGAAATATGGCAAGACTTAATAATGAAATAGAAGCTCAACTTAGAGAAAACGATGCTATAAGACAAAGAAGTTTATATTTTGCTGCTAATCCTTATATGAAAAGATAATTTAATATATAGTTAGTTAATAGTTTATTACTAAATATTTCTTTTGTTCAAAAGTTGTCATACTCCTTCCTTTAGGACATCATTGGGAAATCTTTTCGAATATTGATATAAAAAGATAACCACTTAGATTATTTTGATGCTTATGTCAAAATACTTTGGTGTTAATTATTTTGTCAAAATATAAATATATGTTATACTGATAGAGGTATAAGGAGAAAACTTAAAGATGAATGAAAGAGAATATGATTATATTAATAAAATATTTGAAAATCAGTTAAATGATAAATTAGTTAATAGATTTTTAGCTTTTACAAATGATATAAAACCATTTCTAGAGTCTTTTATCAGTTCGTGCAAAATTCTTCCTTCTTTAGAATGTCATTTTAAAAATGATAGGATTTTTTACAACGCGTTTAGTTATATTAGAGAAAGGCATTCAAATTATTATTCTGAATTATTAAGAATGTATTCAAAAAAAGAAATACATATTTATCCTAATGAAAACAATATTGCTGAATGCAATTCTTATAACGGAGAAATCTGGATTGGAGTTAGTAAAACTATTATAGATGATTCGAATTTAGTTCATGAATTTTTTCACCATCAGAATCTTATTCCTATTAATAAGGAAGGTAAACAAAATAGTATGGCTAGAGCTTTATTTGGCGAATCAATATCAATTGCAGCCCAATTAGATTTTGCAAAACAAATTTCAGATTCAGATTTAAGAGAAGATTCTAAAAAAATCGAAGTTGACTATATAAACGATGGTATTAAATGTGCAAGAAAAGTAATAGTAGAATTATCTTTAATAGATATATATAAAACATATGGAAAAATAAATACTGAATGTATAAAAGATTATTCTTTAAATTGTTGTGATGATAATATGAGAGAATTAATAATGTCAGAATATGTTAATGTACTAAAGGGTATATATAAGTGGGGTGAAAACTTAAAATTCCCATTTAATTTAAAGTATATATTAGGAATAACAATAGGATATTTTATATCTGATTTAGTTGATGCAAATCCTGATAAATGGGAAGATATTTATGATATAAATAGTAATTTTTATAATATTAGTCCTAATGACTTTCTGCAAAAATTAGGAATTAATTTCCATGATGGAATAATCTTATCAAATTTTATAGAACATTATCAACAATTAAGCGAAAATTATAAGCAAGATAAGAAATAAAGAAGTTAAATAATTAATTCTAATTAAGTTGTAGATTACTACACCATTCGCACCAGATTGATATTAAACTCGGACATTTATAGTACGAGTTTTAAAATGTTATAATTTATGCTATAATTTTTATAAATTAAATTGACATTATCAATTTTAGTGGTGAGGTAAAATGCTTTATTTAACAGAAAATGATAGACTAATAATTAATAATTGTTATCGTAATTTTTTACAATCTTTAAAAGAAGATTTACAAAATGATTGTGTAAAAGACAGTTTAGATTGTTATGACATAATAGTTAAATTACTAAAAAGTGGACGATTTAGTTTCAATAATGAAATGAAGTATTCATCATCATTTGATTATTTAGATTTACCTAATATGGCTGAAGGAGCACAAGTTATGTATGGAATAGGATGTTGCCGACATATAAATTTATTAATAAATGATATTATGAAAACTCTAGGTTTTAATTCAACTTTATTATATGTAAAAGTTGATAAAACAGATACTTGGCATAAAACAACTCCTCTTTCAGCTAATCATGTGGTTGTTACTTTAAAGGATAATAATGCTGAATATCTATTAGATGCTTATAATAACTTTATCTTTAGAATAATTGGCTGTGGTTTAGAGTCTGTAGAGCTAAAAAATATGGATAATATATTAATGCCTAAATATCCAGATGAGAATGTAAAAGAAATTGGGTTAGTACTCAAAAAATATTATAAATTACAAGAATTAGGTGTAAATCATATATATAATTATGGATATTAAATAAAAATTATCGTACTTCTTCCTTAAAGAAATTGTGTATTTTTAATTTTCATAAAAATTTCATTTATTATTCAAAACATATTTAAAATAAGTTTGTTTTAACAAAAAAATTTATAATAAAGTTATACTTGACAACAGCATGTAAATATTATAATTTATTTATCAATAAAAAAGAGGAATTTATATGGAATTTTTAGTTTTATGGTTAGTAACAACTATTGCAAGTTTCAGTATAGAATTAGCAAACGAATTGAGAATGTATAAAGATGTTGTAGATGCTGGGTATAAAGTTGATGTAAAAAGACTCTCAGAATTAGAAAAGCAATTAAATCTAAATGCAACAAAGACTACACTTCTATCATTGATAATACCAATATTTAATATGATGCAAGTATTCCAAAGAATAACACAATACAATAAGGTTAGACCAGTGATAGTAGATAAATTAAGATTAATCAATGCTTTAGAGGAAATGTCAGAAATAGAAAAAGCAGAATATTTAAAAAATCCAACAATTTTAAATGCACTTGTTGTACATTTAAAATCAAACATAAGATTATCAAAAGCAGCTTCAATTAAAATTAGTGATGGCAATGATTATAGTATGATATATTATGAAATTGGTGAATCATTCGATATTACTATTTTAAAAGTTAGTGGTTCGGCATCTAGATTAACTGTTGAAGAACAAAAGAAAAAGATTATTAAAGCTTGGAAAAACGCTTTTGCAGAGATGACAAAATATGGAAATACAAAAACACTTACTGATACTTTAAAAATTAGTACAAGTATAAATTTAAATGATAGTAAACAGGATAAAAAAGATAAAGAAATTACTTCACCAACTCCACAAAAATTAAGAACTAGCAATCAAAAGCAAGCATTAGAAAACTTCAGAAGGGAACTATTAGAAGAAAAAGAAGTAATACAATCTACTCAAATTAATAAAAGTCCAATATTATCAAAAAAAATAAAGTAGCATAAAATTAATGATACTTTTTCTTTTTTTGTAAAATATATTTAGCGATTGATTTTTACATCGATTTTTAGGAAAAGCTATAGATTATTTTTCCATTCCGCCAAATTGATAGGAAACTCGAAATATTCGAGTAAAGATACAGGATAAAAACATGAAAAAATAAATAAGAAGATGATGATTTTGAAAATACTAAGAAATAAAAGTGAAAATGAATTTTACAATTATTATTTAATAGATGACAATAAAACTTTAGAAATTACCTATTGTGATGATGGTGATTTATATTTTATTCCTTTTGTTAGAAATCAAGAAACCGATTTTTACATAACAAAAGAAAATATGATTATTTACAATTTATTTGATGCATTATATAAATCTTTTAAAAATGGAGATGTATTTCAAGTAAGTGCCAATACTTTATCACAATGTACTGATATTAATGTCAAAAGAAGATTATATACCCAAATTGATGAAGCAAATCAAAAATTAAAAAATAGTGAAATATATAAAAAACTTTTTAACAACGAAAAAATTATTTGGATTAGTGATGACTGTATCTCTTTTGACTATCGCAATGCTAATTCCATGACAATTAGTAATGAAGGCGAATATTATAAATTAAGATTTACTTATTATGAAGAACAATATCCCCTTTTAAGAAGCATTAGAATTCGCAATGCTCGTAGTAGATATAATCCTTTCAATGCTCTTATGATGGACTTTTTTATCAACTTACAAAATTACAATCCCGATTATCATCAAATAGATATTGAAGAATATTTATATAATCAAAATTTGCAAAAAAAATTAAGTAAATAAGCATAAATTTACACAAGAAAATACACCTGTGTTTTAAAACTAATACAAACATTTTTGAAAAAACAAAAAGAAAATAACTACATACTCATCTTTAAAGCTACTATCAATTTTTTAATGAAAATAGTTTTTATATATTGAATGATTTTCTGGATTCCATGAAAATTTAAATCAAAAGTATTTTCTTTATCTTTTTTTCGTATTTTCTTCAAAATCATCATTTGATATATTTCCAAATTTATTTATAAAATAACTATCAATATTCATATAAATTTTTTTAGCTCTTTCAACTTGTGAAAAATAATCTATAACCATATCATCTTCTGGAAATTTATCAATTTTATATTTAACACCATTTCTTGAAAGATAATCAACTTTATTTACAGTATCAACTAACTCTTCAAAATTATCTTTTCCAATATACATTATAAGTTCTTCTGGATTTGCATTTATTTTAGCTTTAATAACTTGCTTTCTAAATTTTTGCAGTAATGGCTGTAATAAATTTTTCGTAATTAAATTAGTATTATTATCGCTAATATCTAATGATGTAAACTTTTCGGGTTCCAGTAAATATATCCCATGATCTTGAAGAATTTTAATAGCTTCCATTGCAAATATATCATCTAATGTTTCATTAAATTTTTCGTATTTCCGAAAAGTATTATCATATGGATTTGGTCTAAAATTTTTTCCAAAATCCTCGATAGGTTCAAAACCAGAACCATTTTGATTTTGATCTATAATATGTCCCATTTCATGCATAAATGTATAAAATAACCTACCAGCACTACCTGTTTTAATTGTATAAAACATTATTGATATGAATTCATTTCTATTATTAGTACCACCATTGCCAAGAATACATATCCTTTTATTTTTTATGTTATCATAAACAACTTCAATATTATTAGGGGTATTATCAAATATTTTCATAGCATCTATAAAATCTTTTCTTGTTGTATAATATTCTCTAAGTGCTTCTTCAGACATTTTTTCTCTAGTTGAGGCAATATAATTAATTAACTCATCGGATGGTATATATTTTTTAATATCATCTTGATTTAAAAATAATAAATAATTATTAATATCTTCTTCAGACTCACATTTTAACATATTCTCATTTTGAATATTAATCCCTAAACCTTTTAAATAAAGTGACTGATAATAAACAATCCAAAATTTGTCATCAAGGTCAATTTCAGAAGATTTAAGTTTTTCCATATTCTTATAATGGAAATATTCTATACTAGATTTAGATGAAATATCTGCATATCCTAAAATGGCTCCTACTTGTTCTTCAAATGACTTATTAGAAATAGAATCTCTTAAAAATGATGGTAATTGATTACGAATTTCTATAAATAATTCATTTTTCTTCCTTTTTAAAATATCATCTTTTCTTTTTTTCTCATCTTCAACATAATTTTTATATGGTATTAACTGACTTGCCCAATCATTATATTCAATAAATAATTTTTCATATACTACTTTCAAATCGTTTATTCTTTTTAATAATTCTGAAAATTCTTCCGTTTTAGCAAAAGATTCAAAATTTTCCCTTGTAATTTGTTCAGTATCATTGCCAAGAAGAAAGTTAACTATTTTTAATTTATTGATTAATAATCGGTAAGAATCAGTTTTATTGCTAGTATCGAAAGCTCGTAGTGGTGCAAAAGAATCTGCCCATTTAGAAAATCCAAAATGCGAATCAATAAGACAGTCTAAAATTTTACGAATATCATTATCTAAAGGTTCAGTATAATTACTTTTTTTATGTTTTTGAACATCTATTCCTATTTCTTCTAAAAAACGAATAGATAATTCACGAGCTTTATAGTCTTTGATATATTCCATATAACCATTTAATCCTTCAACATCATAATATAAGACTATGACGGCATTTTTAATCTTTTGGGTAATAATAGGCCTATATTCTTTGCCATAAACTGAAGAAAAAGCATCAATTACATATGGTAGCAAATTATTAATGTTAATATTTAATTTATCCATTTTGCACCTCATCAATTAATTTTCGATTAAGACTTTCAAATGCTTCAAAATTGGTAGGATAACCCGATTTACCATAATATTCTTTTTTCTTTCCGTTAATATAAATAATAGATAATTTCCAACTATCTCCATCTATTATGCTCGGATTAACATATTCTTTTTGCCAGTCATCTATAATACAATAAAGAGATTCTAAATATTTAAAAACTAATTTATTATCTATTGATTTCAAAACATCCTTATATTGAATTTTACATTCATTTTTAATATTAATAATTAATTTTTCACTATTTTTTTCATAGATTATTCTGCTTACACCTACCACAGCAATCACCTATTATAATATTACCATAAAAACAACTTTTTTTGATTAAAATCCACGCCTAAAAGACGTGGATTTAACTAAGCCTATAAGGCTCTAATATTTGCCAACC
>CANQNA010000066.1 GCA_947625005.1 uncultured Bacilli bacterium | reverse complement strand
ACAGTTTTTATACTTTTTACCACTTCCACATGGAGAAGGATTGTTTCGTCCAATAAAAACATCTATCTAATTAAATAAATTGCAAAACTAGCAACAATACTAACTACCATGGCAATTAATAATAACCATACTACAATTTTTTGTCCTAAATTTTCAATTTTCTTTTTATTAGTCTTTTTCATAATTTCACCTCATTAAATATTATACAAAATTAATCATAATAAATAAAGTATCATAATATAATTAATTAGGTGAAAAAATGAGGACAAGCACTAAGAGTAAAAGTAAAATATTTAAATTTCTTATCACATTAGTCATAATAGGGATAATAGTTGGAATCATTCTTTATTTAAATTTAGATAGTGAAGCGAAAAAAAGTATAATTAATAGTTTTACAAATATTAATACTAACTTAAAAACTACAAACCAAAATAATATTTTCTTTCATTTAATTATCATTATTGGTTTTGTTATTTGTAGTTTAACTATAATACTTTATCCGTTAAATATTTTTTATTTGTTTTATGAATTAGTCTCTCTAGGCTTCATTTTAGCTTCATACACGCATTTAAATGGTCTAAAAGGGTTACTTTATGGGATAATTTATATTTTATTAAATAAAGCCTTTTATTTGCTAATTTTACTGTATTTAAATATAATATCATATAGAATTATTAAAAAAATTATCAATTCCTTATTAAAAAAAGATAATATTAGTGTAAGAGAATTATATTTAAATTATTTTAGTAAGATTATTATTTGTATAATTCCCTTATTTTTAATAGATATAATTATTTTCTTTTTTGGTAATAAATTACTTTCTATATTTCAATTTCTTCTATAATTTGGTATAATTCTTCTTGATTGGAGGACATTATGAAAAAGGTTGTTATAGGAATGAGTGGGGGAGTAGACTCTTCTGTTGCGGCTTATCTTTTAAAAAAACAAGGATATGAAGTCATTGGATTATTTATGAGAAATTGGGATAGCTTAATTAATAATGATACTTTAGGTAATCCTAATTTAAACGATTATATTTGTCCTCAAGAGCAAGATTATAATGATGCTGTAAGTGTTTGTAAAACTTTAGATATTCCTCTTCACAGAGTAGATTTTATCAAAGAATATTGGGATTATGTTTTTACTTATTTTTTAGAAGAATTAAAAAAAGGAAGAACTCCTAATCCTGACTTGATGTGCAATAAATTTATAAAGTTTGATTTATTTATTAAAGAGGCTAAAAAATTAGGAGCAGATTATATTGCTACAGGACATTATGCTAATGTTAAAGACAATCATTTAAAAAGAGCGAAAGATTTAAATAAAGATCAATCTTATTTTCTTGCACAATTAACGGAAGAACAATTAACCAATGTTATATTCCCTTTAGGTGATATTTTAAAACCTGAAGTAAGAGAATTAGCCAAAGAATTAAATTTAATAACTGCTAAGAAAAAAGATTCTACAGGAATTTGTTTTATTGGAGAAAGAAATTATCAGAAGTTTATTGAAAATTATTTAAAACCAAATCCTGGAGATATTATAGATGTAGATACATTAGAAGTTATTGGCAAACATAATGGATTAATGAATTATACAATAGGGCAGAGAAGAAATGTTGGAATAAGTGGTAATCACGAAAAACATTTTGTGGTAGGTAAAAATGTTGAAAAAAACTTATTATATGTTGCCTTTGGAGATAATCCAGAAAGTTTATATAGTGATGAGTGTATTATTGATAATTTAGTATTTAATAATGATTTAAGACCTGAGAAAGCTACTGCAAAATTTCGTTATCGAGGTAATGATGAAGAAGTATATTTGACTTATAAAGATCAAGAAATTATCGTAAGTTATCCTCAAAAAGTAAAAGCCGTTACACCAGGTCAAGCTTGTGTTATTTATGTTGGAGACTATTGTATTGGTAGTGGTATTATTAAAGAGGTTAGAAAAAACAAGGAAAAGCTTTGGTATTTATAAAAGCAATTCCTTTTTTTATTGATTTATTAAATTTTTTAAACGTTCAATTTCTTCTTTTAAGGCTTCTATTTGAGCATTCATATTTTGATTATCATTTGAATTATCTTGAGAATAAAGGCCTGTAGAACCGCTTGCATTCCCTTGATTTGTAATACCTTGTGCTTGTTCTACAGTTATTTTTTGAGCAGAAATTGCTAAAAGTATTTGACCAATTTCTTCTAAAAAGTTACCAATTGAACTTTGTTGATTTGCATTTAATCCAGGTGCAATTAAAAAAGCGGCTACAACACCAATAAGAGCAAATTCATAGGGACTAAAAGTATTAAGCCAATCGCCTAAAGCACTATAATGTTGATTTAAAAAAGTATCAAAAACATTAAAATCGTCCATACTTATCCCTCTTATGTAATTATATGTTTAAGAAAAATTATGATTAGTTAACTTTTACTTGACATTATTTGTTTATATGAAGTACAATTAATATGTAAAATAGAAAGTGAGTTAAGGACATGGAAAAATTAAATAACATTTTACAAGAATTAGGCATTTCCAAAGTAAAATTAGCAAAATATCTAGGAGTATCAAGACAAATGGTTTATAATTATCTTGAATTAGATAGTATAAATAAATGGCCTAAAGAAAAAAAGTTATTATTATATAAACTTTTAGACATTGAAGATGGAGAAGATAAAACTTTAGAAAAAATTAAAATAAATACTGAATATTTAGAAGCAGTGGAAGCTCGACTTAATAATACTAATAAAAATACTTTCCATGAATTTTTAGATATTAAAGGACTAAGTAAAGAAGAACAAACTTTATTATCTGATTTTACTTATCTTTTAAAAGAAAAATTTAATGAAACAACTGATGAAGAGAGTAGTGGAACAACTTATTATGTAATATTGTACCTATATCATTTATTACAATCTATTGATAATGTTGAAGAATTAAAATATTTATTAGGTTATGTTTCTAAAGCTACAGGATTTACCAAAGCAAATGATTTTAAATTTGATGAAGATAAACAATTTACCTTTGAAGGTATAATTCATTCTGCTTTCACTTTGTATAATAGTGGAACTACCACTACAAGTAAAAGTAAAGTGGCTGAAGCTCATAAAAGATTCGAGCAGGAAATAGAAGCCAGAAATGAAGAAAAATTATCAAGAACTCAACAACTTAATACTGTTAAGATTCAAGCTTTAAGAGAACTTGGTTATAATGAAATAAATACTATGAATGCTGCAGAAGTTTTTGAAAAAATAGCAGAAATACAATCAAGAAAAGTTTAAAAATCTATTTTTTAATAGATTTTTTCTTTTTCACTTCCCCTATCTCTTATATTATGAAAAAAGAGGGGGAGTAGAGTATTATTTCGATTTAAGAAAGCTAATTAGAGGAATAATAAATACATTGTATTTAAAAAATGATTTCTTTTCCTCTAATTAAAAATTAATTAACAACTATTAATAAATAAAGTGATAAAATAAAATTTATAAAAAGTATTTTTAGAGATTATAAATTATCTTAATTTAAAAAGAAGAAGTACGTTAAACTTTAAAAAATAAGAACAAAATATAAACCATAAAGTGAATAATTATTCATCTTTTTTTCATAAATATTGAACTTCCTATAATATATATTATGTTAACTTCTATATTTTTTATATTTTATGATTAGTTATCCATTTATTAATTATTTAATTTTATACTTTTTTTAAAAAACATTTTTTAGAAACATTATAATATTTTTCTCTACTACTTTATAACTTAAAAGATAAAATGTTGAACTATTATAAAAATAAATGCTATAACTATACCTAAATAAAAATATTTACTAGAATTATATTTACGAGCTTCTTTATAAAGTTCATTAATTGCTAAGCTAATCATTATTCCTGATACTGCTATTAAAATAAAACTAATCATAGTTTCTGTAACAAACCTACTTAAGAATAAAAAGGCTAATAATGCTCCTAAAACCTCAGATAATCCACTAAATAAAGTCGCTCTTACTGCCCTACTCTTACTTTTAGTAGAGTAGAAAAGAGGTACAGCAATACAAATACCTTCTGGAATGTTATGTAGCATTATAGCAAGACCTAAACTAAATCCTAAACTTAAATCAGTATATGAACTTAAAAATGTGGCAATACCTTCCGGTAAATTATGAAGCATTAAGACAATTGCACTTAAAATACCTACTTTATATAAATTATTATCATTTTTATATTTATCTATTCTTTTATCAATTAAATTAATTAAATAAGCCCCTAAGAAGAAAGAGATAAGCATCCAAAAAATAGCCTTCCCTACTCTAACATTTTCTAGAATTGTAAAAAAAGAATTAGGAATTAAATCTGTTATGGAAATTAATATCATTACAGTAGCAGAAAAACTTAAGGATAAGCTGATAAAATTTTTTACTTTTTTAGGTTTTATAAAAATAGCTAAACAGCCTAACATTGTAGATAATCCAGCAATTAAAGTTATGAGAAATGGTAATAATATTTTCATTTTAATCACACTAATTATATGCAAAATATTTCCATATATTTCCAAAAAAAAGCCGAATTATTTTTTCTTATTTACTCATAATAATTGTGGGAGGTAAGTTTATGAATAGTAGAAATGAAGCTAGAAATAGCCAAAAAAGCAACAGCAATAATTCTAAGAATAATAGAAATAGTGCTAATGCTAATAATAGTTCAAGATCTAATTCTGCTAGAAATAGTAAAAATAATTCTAATTCTAACAGTTCTAGAAATGGACGTTAATAAATACTTTCCAAAAAAACACCTTAATGGTGTTTTTATTTGCGTGGATGATATTCTTTATAATCTTGTTTTAATTTTTCATTTGTTATATGAGTATAAATTTGTGTAGTACTAATATCACTATGTCCTAATATTTCTTGAATAATCCTTAAATCTGCTCCATTTTGTAATAAATGAGTAGCAAAAGTATGTCTTAAGGTATGGGGAGAAATATTTTTTTTAATTCCTTTTATTAAACACTCTTTTTTTAACATTTTAAAAACCCCTTGTCTCGTCATTTTTTTTCCGTGATTATTTAAAAATACAAAATTATTATAATCATCTTTAATCATTAATGCTCTATAGTTATTAATATAATTTTGGAGAGCTAAAATAGCCATATCGTTCATTGGCACAATTCTTTCTTTACTGCCCTTTCCAAATACTCTAATAATACAATCTTCAAAATCAATATTAGAAATCTCTAAGTTAACTAGTTCGCTAATTCTTAATCCTGAAGAATATAATAATTCTAATATAGCCTTATTTCGAGCAGTATAAGCATCTATTACATCAATATTTAAAAGTAAATCAACTTCTTCCATTGTTAAATAAGTTGGTAGTTTTTTTGCAAGTTTTGGCATATCTATTAAATCACAAGGATTTGTTTTTATTTTTCCTAATTTTAAATAATAATTATAAAAAGTTCTAAAAGAACTTAAATAATTTGCTAAAGTAGTTGCCTCTAATCCTTCCAAAGTTTGGAAGAAATGTTCTATTTTTTGACTATCACACTTTAATAGATTGTAATCTTTTAAGTAAGTTATTAGTTTTTCTATATTATTTTCATAAGATTTTATAGTATTTTCTGAATAATTCAAATCTAATTCTAAATATACAAGAAATTGACTAAGATAATCTTCATTCATTGTATCACTTCCTTAAATTCTATAATTATTGTATTTTGTTCCATGATATTTGTCAAATCTAATTTATTTTAATATAATCATTTTTCTAAAAGATATGCTAGTAAAAAAACTAACTTTATTATATAATTATAATTAGGTGAAAACATGGAATTACTAGCACAAAAATTAAGACCAAAAAAATTAGATGATATAATTGGACAAAAGCATTTAATTGGAGAAAATAAAGTATTAACTAATTTAGTTAAAAATAAAAAAATGTTTTCTCTTATTTTATATGGAAAACCAGGTATTGGAAAAACAAGTATAGCTCATAGTATTGTAAATGAATTAAATTTTCCTTATAAAGAATTAAATGCTACAATTAATAATAAATTAGACTTTGATATAGCTATTGAAGAAGCAAAAATGCATAATGGGTTAATTTTAATAATTGATGAAATACATCGTATGAACAAAGATAAACAAGATTTACTTTTACCCTATATAGAAAATGGTTTAATCACTCTTATTGGCTTAACCACTTCTAATCCTTATCATAAAATAAATGCTGCTATTAGAAGTAGATGTCAAATATTTGAATTATATGAACTTACCCAAGATGAAATTATAATAGGACTTAAACGAGCTCTAAAATCTTTAGATAATGCACAAAGTGATGAAGAAACATTAAAGCTTATTGCTAATCTTTCTAGTGGAGATTTTAGAAGCGCATTGAATCTTTTAGAAATAAGTTATTACTCTTCATCTGATCAAAAAATTACTCAAGAGTTAGTTAAAACTATAAATTCTAAACCAGTTTTTTTTCATGATAAAAATGAAGATGGTCATTATGATGTTTTAAGTGCTTTTCAAAAAAGTATTAGAGGAAGTGATATTAACGCTTCCCTTCACTATCTAGCTCGTTTATTAGAAGCTGGTGACTTAGATAGCATTTATAGAAGAATGACAGTAATTGCCTATGAAGATATTGGTTTAGCAAATCCAGGAATGGGTCCAAAAGTTCATGCTGCCATAGAAGCTGCTGAATTAGTAGGATTACCTGAGGCAAGAATTCCTTTAAGTGTCGTAGTTATTGAACTAGCCTCTTCTCCCAAAAGCAATAGTGCTATAACGGCTATAGATAATGCTTTAAATGATATTCGCAAAGGAAATACAGGAAATGTTCCACCTCATTTAAAAAATGGATCACCTAAATATAAATACCCTCATAACTATCCTAAATATTATGTTGATCAACAATATTTACCAGATCAAATAAAAAATCAAAAATATTATATTCCTAAAATAAATAACTATGAAAATAACTTAAATAAAATAAATAAGGAGATGAAATCATGAATATAGCAATTATTGGAACTGGTGTTTTTGGGTTAAGTAACGCTCTTGCACTTGCCAAAAATAATAATAAAATTAAAATGTGGGTAGAAAGTAAAGAAAGAGTAGATTATTTTAATAAAAATAGATCTAATATAGAAGGATTACCTAATATAACTATTCCTAAAGAAATTGAGTTTTCGAACGATTATGAATATGTTTTGAAAGATGCAAAAATTGTTTTAATAATGGTTGCAACTAAGTACGTTTCTTTAGTTAGTAAAGAAATTTTAAAATATCAAACACCAAATATGCATTTTTGTATTGGAAGCAAAGGAATTGATCAAGATAATTGCAAATTTTTACATCAAGTTTTTCATTGTTTTATTAAAACCAAAAAATTGGCAGTCATTTCTGGACCTTCTTTTGCTATAGACTTAGCAAATAATGAACCAATAGGACTTACTATTGCTAGTAAGAATAAACAAACTATCAATATAATTAAAGCTGCTTATGGTAAAAGTACTTTAAAACTTAGACCTTCCAATGATTTAATTGGCATTGAATTATGTGGGGCAATAAA
>CANQNA010000065.1 GCA_947625005.1 uncultured Bacilli bacterium | reverse complement strand
AGTTATTTTAAAGAGAGTTAGTGGTTGGTGAAAACTAATAAATAAAATTAATAAATCCTCTCTCGGAGTGTAGTAAAACTACCGGATAAAACCGTTATCTAAATTAAGTAAAATAAAGGATGGTACCGCATTTATGCTCCTTGGCATGATGTGGTTTTTTTATAGGAAGGTGAAAATATGGAAAAGAAAAATAAGGAGATAACTAGTAGAGATGAAGATTTTGGACAATGGTATACTGATATAATCAAAAAAGCTGATTTAGTTGATTATTCTTCTATGAAAGGCAGTATGATTATTCGCCCTTATGGGTATGCTATATGGGAAAATATGCAAAGTATTTTAGATAAAAAATTTAAAGAAACAGGGCATGTTAATATTCAAATGCCTATGTTTATTCCTGAAAGTTTATTAAATATTGAAAAAGAACATGTAGAAGGCTTTGCCCCTGAAGTTGCTTGGGTTACTCATGGAGGAAATGAAAAATTAGATGAAAGAGTATGTGTTCGTCCAACAAGTGAAACTTTATTTTGTGAACATTATAAAAAAATTATAAAATCTTATCGTGATTTACCTAAACTTTATAATCAATGGTGTACTATTGTAAGATGGGAAAAGACTACTAGACCTTTTTTACGTACTAGAGAAATACTTTGGCAAGAAGGACACACAATGCATGCTACAAAGGAAGAAGCCAAAAAAGAAACTTTACAAATGTTTAAAATTTATGAAGACTTTCAAAAAGAATATTTAGCTATGCCAGTTATTACAGGTAAAAAAACAGATAAAGAAAAATTTGCCGGAGCAGAAGAAACTTATACTATTGAAGCTATGATGTATGATGGCGTTGCCCTTCAAAATGGAACAAGTCACTATTTTGGCAATCACTTTGCTTCAGCTTTTAAAATTGAATACTTAGATAAAGATAATAAATTAAAAACACCATATCAAACAAGTTGGGGAGTATCTACTAGAATGATTGGTGGCTTAATTATGACACATAGTGATGATAATGGTTTAGTCCTACCTCCTAAAATTGCCCCTATTAAAGTTTGTCTTATTCCTATAGGAAATACTCCAATTGTTTTAAATAAAGTAGAAGAACTTGTTCAAAGTTTAAAACAAAAAGATATCACTTATATAGTAGATGATTCAGATAAAACTCCAGGTTTTAAATTTGCTGAAGCTGAAGTAAAAGGTTATCCAATTAGAATAGAAATTGGTCCTAGAGATTTAGAAAATAATCAAATAACTTTAGTAAGAAGAGATACTAGGGAAAAAATAGTTGTTTTAAAAGAAGCAAATGATGTTTTAAAAAAGATTCAAGAACTTTTAGATACAATTCAAATAGATATGTATAATAAAGCCCTAAAGAGACGTAATTCTATGATATATAGTGCTAAGAATTATGATGAATTTAAAACACTTGCGCAAGAAAAACCAGGATTTATAAAAATAAATTGGTGTGGTAATGAAGAATGTGAAAATAAAATAAAAGAAGATACAACTTTAAAATCTCGTTGTATTATTGAAGATGAAAAAGTTGATGGCCCTTGTTGTGTTTGTGGAAAAGAGGCAGAAGTAAAAATTTATTTTGGTAAGCAGTATTAAAATAAAGGACGTGATTAATTTGAAAAAAATTGTCATTAGTTTACTTGTAATATTTATTTGTATTTCTTGTGATAAAGTTATAATTGATAAATTACCTAAAGATACTTTTGTTAACTTAACAGAAGCAAAGTTTGAAGTTTATAGTGATGTTACTTTAAAAGATTTAATAAAAGAAACTAATCTTCCTTACAATGATAATGTTAAGATAAAAACTAATAAATTAGGAAAAAATACTTATAATTGGGAATTTACTTACGATAAAAAGAAATATCTATATCATTTGACTTACCAAGTAGTTGATACAACAAAACCTAAAATATTTGGTGGGGCTAATAAAACATTTTTAACAGGCAATGAACAAGATATTTGTAATTTAGTAATGTATGGAGATAATTATGATAAAGAACCAATTTGTACTACTGATGGAGAATATGATTTTAATACTCCAGGAAGTTATAAAGTAAAAATTATTGTCACTGATTCAAGTAAAAATATGAATAATTTTAATATGACTTTGAATATTATTGAACCAGTAAAAAATGATGATAATTCTAATAACTCAAATACCGAAACAAAACAAGAAAAAGTAGATTTTACAAACATATATAATAATTATAAAAAAGACAATACTAAAATTGGTATAGATGTTTCTCGTTGGCAAGGAGATATTGATTATAATGCCGTAAAAAATGCTGGAGCAGAATTTGTTATGATGCGTATTGGTGTGCAACAAGATATTTTGGAAGATCCTAGTATTGATTCAAAATTTTTCCAAAATATAAAGAACGCTCATGAAGCAGGATTAGATGTGGGAGTATATTTTTATAGTATGGCTATGGATAATAAAGAAGCAAAAAGACAAGCAGAATGGGTAATTAAAACATTAAAAAAAGAAAAATTAGAATTGCCAATAGTTTTTGATTGGGAAAATTGGACCGATTGGAATAGTTATCAATTAAGTTTTTATGATATTAATTCTCTTGCTGATACTTTTATGAATACAGTAAAAAATAAAGGATACGAAGCAATGATTTATAGTAGTAAATTTTATTTACAAAATATTTGGGACAATAAAGATAATTATTCTGTTTGGCTCGCACATTATACTAAAAACAGTAAACTTACAGATTATGAAGGTTCTTATAAATTATGGCAAATATGTAATAATGGAAAAATTGCGGGAATAGAAACAGATGTTGATATTGACATAATGTTTTTAAATTAATTGTCATTTATAATCTAAAAAGATTTAATAAAAAATAATTGCATAAATTGAAAAAAAATGCTAATATTAAGCATATAAAGCGATAATACAGGATAATAGTATAAGATTATTTTAAAGAGAGTTAGTGGTTGGTGGAAACTAATAAATAAATTATATGAATCTCCCTGTTAGTGTAGTTAATCACTACCGGTTAAAACCGTTATCTAAATTAAGTAAAATAAAGGATGGTACCGTGCTATGCACTCCTTAAGTACCATCTTTTTTTCTAGGAGGAAATATGGAAATAAAAATAGGAGATAAATTTAGACATTTTAAAGGTTTTATTGTTACAGTAAAAGGACTTGCTAAACACTCGGAAACTTTAGAAGAATTAGTTATATATGAACATAATAATGAATTATGGGCAAGACCTAAACATTTATTTTTAAGCAAAGAAGATATTAGTAAAAGAATTGATAATGTTACTAACCAAAAATATCGCTTTGAGAAAGTAGAGGAAAAATAAAATGATAGATATTAAATTAATAAGAGAAAATAAAGAATTAGTTTGTGAAAATATAAAAAAGAAATTTCAAGAAGAAAAAATACCTATAGTAGAGGAAATCGTTCAATTAGATGACCGTGTTCGAAAATTAAAATTGACTGGAGATAATTTGCGTCAAGAAAGAAATGAAAAAAGTGGGCAAATTGGACAACTTATGCGAGATAAAAAAATAGATGAAGCTAATGACATGAAAAATGAAGTTAAAGAAATTAATGAAAAAATTAGTAATATAGAAGAAGAAGAAGCAAAAATAAATGCAGAAATCAAAGAAAAAATGATGATAATTCCTCAAATTATTGATGATTCAGTGCCAATTGGAAAAGATGATACAGAAAATGTAGAAATTGAAAAATTTGGAGAAGCAGTTGTTCCAAATTATGAAATCCCTTATCATGCAGATATTTGTGAAGCTTTAAATGGTTTAGATAAAGAAGCTGCTGGAAGAACTAGTGGTAATGGATTTTATTATTTAATGGGGGATATTGCAAGACTTCATGAAGCAATTATTAGTTACGCCAGAGATTTTATGATCGATAAAGGTTTTACTTATTGTATTCCACCATTTATGATAAGAAGTGATGTAGTAACAGGTGTAATGAGTTTTGCTGAAATGGATGCCATGATGTATAAAATAGAGGGTGAAGATTTATTTTTAATTGGTACAAGTGAGCATTCTATGATTGGTAAATTTAAAGGCGAAATAATTAAAGAAGAAACTTTACCAATTGCTATGACTTCATATTCTCCATGTTTTAGAAAAGAAGTAGGAGCGCATGGCCTAGAAGAGAGAGGATTATATCGAGTTCATCAATTTGAAAAGCAAGAAATGGTAGTTTTATGTAAACCAGAGGATGCTATGGATTGGTATAATAAAATGTGGCAATTTACTGTAGAATTTTTTAGAAGTTTAGATGTACCTGTAAGAACCTTAGAATGTTGTAGTGGTGATTTAGCAGATTTAAAAGTAAAATCTTGTGATATTGAAGCTTGGTCTCCTCGTCAACAGAAATATTTTGAGGTTGGATCTTGTTCAACTTTAGGAACTGCTCAAGCAAGAAGATTAGGAATTAGAATGAAAACAAGTGAAGGAAATAAATATTTAGCAACATTAAATAATACAGTGGTTGCTTCTCCAAGAGGTTTAATAGCCTTAATTGAAAATAATTATATGAGCGATGGATCAATAAAAATTCCAAAAGTATTACAACCATATATGGGTGGAAAAGAAAAGATAGAGAAAAAGTAAAAAATTAAACTTAATATAAAATAATTATCAAAAAAATCATATAATATATTGATAATTATTTTTTTATATAAAGAAATTTAATACATGTCAAATTCATTCATACTAAATGTAAACAATAATATATTTAATTGACGAAGGGAGAGGGTAGAATTATAATAAAAGTGTAAAAATAAAATTTTACAAAAGGAGAGAAAGGAAAAAATATGAAAAAATTATTAAGTGGAATGTTTGTTATAGCCATTGCCCTAATTACTATTAATGTAAACGCTTTAACAAACTATAAATCAAGTGATTGGAAAACAGAAATGCCAAAAGAAGATGGGGGTACAGAAACATTAGGTACTGTAACACCAGAAGGAAAAAATAAAACTATTCTTACAGGAAATGCAGTAGAAGCTGGTATGGGTAAAGGTCCATTTTTAGAAGGAGGAAATACAACAATTGGTGAAGGTATCGAAGAAGCTTTATATATAGGTTTAGATACTAAAAAAATAAAACATCAAGAATATTTTGAAATATCTTTATCATTTAAAGATCCTAAACAAACCGCTCATTTTGGTTATGCTAATGAAATTAATGTTAGAACTGAAAATATGGATGGTGAAAATATTGCCATTGAATATCATTCTGGAAAAACTGGCGAATGGGTAAAAATTGCTAATGTAACAAAAGAAGACATTTATAAATATGATTGGAAAATAACAAGAGAAAATAATCAAACTAAATTAACTATTACTATTTCTGATTCAACTGATAAAATTATAGGTAGTAAATCTTTAATAATGGAAGAAGAATTTCCTATAGGTTCAACAGGCGATATTAAAGAACTTACTGATGCTTCCACTATTAGATGGATTTGGTTTTGCAATATTCAAACTAATAATGTAGAAGTATATAATAAACAAGATATTGTTGTTGCAGATTCTAATGTAACTAGTGAAGATAAAAATTTAAATGATATTTTAACAAAATCTTTAGAAGAAAGTGGTTTAGTTAGTTCATTACCTTTTACTGATATTAATGTTGATGTAGTATTAGATGAAGAAAAAGAAGTAACAACTGAAATAAAATCTACTATGGAAAAAGAGGCTTCTGAAAAATTTTCAAATATTAAACTTGCTAAATTTTTTGATATTTCCATTGAAGTTAAAGGAAATAATGAAGTTTTAGGTCATTTAACAAAATTAACAGATAAAATTAATTTAACTGTTAAAGTACCAACAGATTTACCAAAATTAGATGAGGGATATAATAGAAAATATTATATAATAAGAGATCATGAAGGAACAATTACTGTTTTAGATGCAACTGTATCAAAAGATGGAAAAACATTAACATTTGCATCTGATGAATTTTCAACATACGCAATAGCTTATGTTGACAATAAAATTGCAACTAATACAGTTACTACAACCCAAGCAAAGGCTGAAAATCCAAAAACATTGGATACAATTATGATTTATACAGGAACAGGATTATTAAGTTTACTTGCCATTTCATTTATTGGATATAAATCTATTAAAAAAGTAAAAAAAGCTTAATTTAGAATTAAGAAATAGTTAAAGCTGTTTCTTTTTTTTATAAATTAAATAATATGTAAATCCAAAGTTAACTTATCTATTAAAACTTGTCTTTTTTTCTATTTTGCTTTATTATAGATATGGAGAGTAGGGAAATATAATGAATAATAAAAAATCTTTAGCAGTATATTTTTCTGTGATAGTACTATTAGTAGTTTTAACTTATGGTTTAAAAAGTACATTTGCTTATTTTGTTGCTAATGAAAAAGGAACAGCAACAGATGTTAAAGTAGCAAAGTTATCTTATGATTTAACTAGTGCCGATTTAAATAACAATAGTATTACTATAAAACCTTATGAAGTAAAAAAAATTAACATACTTTTAAAAAGTAATTATGAAGTAGCAACTATTTATCGTTTACAATATGAAGGAAATGTTACAGTACAAACTGCTAGTACTTCTTTGAAAGAAGCTAAAAGCATTATTGATAGTAAAGCGACAAATAGTATTGATTTAGTAATTACTAATAATACAAATGAAGAGCAAAATGTTAAGTTTTTTGCTGACGGTGGTTATGTTGGAAATGATTTAGAAAATGGCAATATTTCTACTGTATATGATGAGACTTTATTACAAAATAAATTATTAATTAATGGAACTTTAACTTTAACTGATTTAAATGATTATAGAGATTTAACTGGAACTAATAACTATGTTAGTATTGATAATATAATCTATAGAGTATTAGGTATAAGCAAAATTGATGATAAAAATTATTTAAAATTAATTACTAATGAATCTATTGGATCGCATATGTTTGGAGAAACAAATAATTATTTAACTAGTTCTTTAAATACTTATTTAAATGTTGATTATAAAGAAGCTTTAATTAATACATTAAAAGATAATTTAAAAGAGGTTACTTATTATACAGCAGGTATAGATAAAGTTTTAGAAAATAATAAAGATTATTATAATTATGAAAGAGGTAATGCTCTAGCTCAAGAAGGGTTTAATGCTTCAGGTCCATCTACTATAGGATTAATGTATTTAAGTGATTATATTTATGCTGAAAATTGGTTAAAAACTAATGTTACCGAATACACTATAGTACCAAATACATCAGATGCAACTAAAGTTTTCTGTATTACTTATACAGAAGATAACTCTACTGAAGAAAGTGCTGGTATTAATTCTATTAGTTCAGATTGTTCAGTTAATGAAGAACAAAATGTTAGACCAGTAATGTATGTTGATAATAAATTAGTTATTGAAAGTGGAACAGGAACAGTTAATGATCCATATATTATAAAATAAGCACCAAATGGTGTTTTTTTATTACAAAATAAATTACTTGCAAAGTATTATAATATTTGATAAAATCATAGTGTTATGGCGAAGTTGGTGAAGTGGTTAACACGCCGGATTGTGGCTCCGGTATGCATGGGTTCGATTCCCATACTTCGCCCCATATTAAATTTTACACCTTTGGGTGTTTAAAAGTTCATAATACTTATGGACTTTTTTTATGTCTAAATAGAAAGAAATCTTAAATTAAAATAACAGTTTTATCGAAATAAAGGATTATAA
>CANQNA010000064.1 GCA_947625005.1 uncultured Bacilli bacterium | reverse complement strand
ATTTTTTTTATTTAATCTATTTTTTATAAAAAATTTTTTAAATGATAAATTAAAAAAAACTTTTGTGAAAATACAAAAGTTATTCTTCAAAATAAGTTTTATACCAAATAAGAAAGGCATAAATATTCCAAATTTTACGACTATTATCTTTTCTTCTAGCTTTACTTGTTGAATAATGTTCTTTATCTAACATTTTCACAATGTATTCAACATTAAAATACTTTTGGGCTGCTTCACTTAAAAAAGTTTCTCTTACTATTTTATAGTATTTATCTTCTTTCAAAAATAATTTAACTGGTGTAGGAAATCCTTTTTTCGGAATATTAGCATTAGTTTTTGGTAAATGTCTTTCAGCCATTTTTCTTAAAGGCTTTTTAAATGTTTCTAAGTCTAATCTTAATTTAGTAGGAATTGTTTTAGCAACATCAAAAACATATTTATCTAAAAATGGAACACGTAACTCAATTGAATTAGCCATACTCATTTTATCTGCTTTTAATAAAATATCTCCTGTCATCCATAAATTAATATCTAAATATTGCATTTTTGTCACATCATCATAATCTTTGATCTTATCATAATAAGGCTTTGTTATAGTTTTGTAATCTACTTTTTTAATATTATTTTTTAACATTTTCTTAACTTCTTTTGCTGTAACATAATTAGCATTTCCAATATATTTTTCCTCTACAGTTTTAGATCCTCTTATTAGAAAACTACGCCCCTTTATATTAGGCATAATTGTTGCAAATGCTCCAAATAGCTTCCGAATAAATTTAGGAAGTTTTAAATAAGAAGATAAACTTAATGGTTCTCTATAGATACCATATCCCCCAAATAATTCATCTGCACCTTCGCCAGATAAAACAACTTTTACATGCTCACTTGCTAATTTGTTCGCAAAATATAAAGAAATACAAGAGGGATCTGCTAAAGGAAGATCCATATGATACTGAACTTTCGGAATAGCTTCCCAAAATTCTTCGACACTAATTACTTTACTATAATGTTCTACTCCTATTTTTTCTGCTAAATCACGTGCAACATCAATTTCATTCCATCCATCATAATCAAAACCTACTGTAAAAGCTTTGTCCCCTTTATAACAAGCAGCAACAACAGATGAATCAACTCCACTTGATAAAAAACTTCCAACCTCTACATCACTTATTTTATGAGCTTTAACAGAATCTAAAAAAACTTCATCAATTTGATCAACAGCCTCATCAAAAGTCAAATCATTATTTACTTTAAAATAAGGATTCCAATACTTAGTAATATTTATATTACCATCTTTAAACGTTAAAAAACTTCCTGGTAACAATACTTTAATTCCTTTAAAAAGAGTTTCTGGTGGAACAGAATATTGAAACGTTAAATAATTAGCTAATTCATCTTCATTTAACTCTTTTTTTACTTTAGGATGTTTTAAAAGGGCTTTTATTTCAGAGGCAAATATTAAATTATTTTCCACTAAGGTATAATATAAAGGTTTAATCCCAAAAAAATCACGAGCAATAAAAAGTTCATTTTCTTTAATATTATAAATAGCAAAAGCAAACATTCCTCTTAACTTATCTAAAATTTTTTCTCCATATTCTTCAAATCCATGTAAGATTACTTCTGTATCAGTTTTGGTTTGAAATTTATGTCCTTGTTTTTGTAAATTTTTTTTTATTTCTGCAAAATTATAAATTTCTCCATTAAAAACAATCACTAAACTTTTGTCTTCATTAAATATTGGTTGACTACCACCATCTAAATCAATAATACTCAATCTTCTAAAACCTAAAGAAATAGATTCTCCAAGATAAAATCCTTCACTATCTGGACCTCTATGAATAATTGTTTTATTCATCTTTTTGATAATTGCTTCATTATTTTTATTTTTACCAGTAAATCCTACAAATCCACACATAATATTCTCCTTAATTCTATTATTAGTATAGCACGAAATACACTTATTTAAAAGTAAAATACTAAGAAGGCAAGAATATACTTTATTATGAATGAAGAAAAAATAGAAGAAATAAGAATTGAAAATTATATTTGGATAATTTACTTATTTGTTTCAATAGGCGCTCTCGTAAGTAATTATTTTGAAGAAGATTATCTCAAAACTCACAAATATAAAGATTATCGTATCTTTAAAGATATAAATATTACAATTTTTACTATTGCTTTTTTCATTTATCTTTATTTTGTTTATCGTAATTATCAAAATGTTTCTAAATTAAAAAAAAGCGTAAACCAAAAAAAAGTATTATACGCTAATATAAATTTTATTGCCGCTATTTTATTTTTAATAGGAGGAATCCTCTATCTATTTACAGAATCAACAAGCGATGATATTGAATTTGGTGATATTGCTATTTAGTTATTTTCTACACATTTCCCTTCACCAGCTTTAGCTCCTTTGACAAAACTTTCTCCCACCAAAGAACAAGTAGATTCTGTCAATTTATCTTTTAATACTCCACCTAAAACTGATACTGCAGATATAACTACAATACTTATCAGAGCAATTATTAAAATATATTCTACTAATGCTTGACCTTTTTTATTCATAAAACCTCACTCTATCTAATACATTAAGTATAAAGTAAATTAGTAAATTCGTCAAGTTTTACTTATAACTATTTTCTAATCATTTTTTCTAAAAAGATTTATTTATTAAATTAAAGAATCTATTCCTAAACCTAAATGTTCATAAGCTTTTTCAGTAACCATTCGTCCTCTTGCTGTTCGTTTAATAAAGCCTTCTTGTAATAAATAAGGTTCTACTACATCTTCTAAGGTACTTATTTCTTCTCCAATACTTGTTGCAAGAGTTTCTACCCCAACTGGACCTCCATTAAATTTTTCTATTAGACTTTTTAAATATTCTATATCAATTTGATCTAATCCATTTTTGTCAACTTTTAATCTTTTTAAAGCTTCTTTAGTAGTTGGTAAATCAATACTTTCTAAACCATTTACTTGAGCAAAATCTCTAACTCTTTTAAATAAACGATTGGCAATTCTTGGAGTCTTTCTACTTCTTTCGGCTAATTCATTTGCCGCATCATCTTCAATTGGCATATCTAAAACTTTGCTTGTCCTTTGAATAATTTGTTTTAATTCTTCATTAGAATAATAATTAAGTTTAGATACTATCCCAAAACGATCTCTAAGTGGACTAGATAAATCTCCTGCTCTAGTTGTTGCTCCTATTAAAGTAAATGGAGGTAAATCAATTTTTAAATTACGAGAATTTCCTTCATTACCAATTACAATATCTAACTCAAAATCTTCCATTGCAGGATATAAAATTTCTTCAATAAATTTTGGCATTCGATGTATCTCATCAATAAATAAAACATCCCCCGGCTCTAAAGTTGAAAGAATAGCAGCTAAATCTCCACTTTTTTCAATACTTGGCCCTGTACTTGTCTTAATATTAACCCCAAGTTCATTAGCAATAATATTAGCAAGCGTTGTTTTACCTAATCCTGGAGGCCCATAAAGGAGAACATGATCTAAAGCTTCTCCTCTCATTTTTGCTGCTTTAATAAATATTTCAATATTATTTTTTACTTCTTCTTGACCCACATACTCTCTGATATATTGTGGTCTTATATTTTTTTCTTCAACTTCACCATTTAATTCTTCACTTGATATAAGTCTTTCATTCATATTTACACCTCTACATAACCATAAATTTTAAAGCTTCTTTTATTTGATTCTCAATCGTAGCAGATGTATTAATTTTTGGTAATACTTTCTTTATATCTGCTGTTTTATATCCTAAGCTAGTTAAAGCTTCCACTAGCTCAGTATTATTTTCAACTTTTCCTACTCCACTTGCTAATTTCCCTTTTAAATCTAAAATAATTTGTCGAGCAACTTTATCCCCAATTTTAGGAAATTTTTTCAAATATAAAATATTTTCTCTTTCAATAGCATCCATTATTCCAGAAACACTAGAACTAGCAAACATAGGAAGAGCCATCTTAGGTCCTAATCCCTTAACATTAATAAGTTTTAAAAACATTTCCAATTCTTCTTTAGTTTTAAAACCATATAAAGAGTTTTCTTCTTCTCTAATATGATTATATACATATATTTTAATTTCTTCATTTTCTTTAAAACTATAAGGATTTGCTACAAATACTAAATATCCTAGTCCATTATTTTCAATAATAATATTACCGGCATTTATTTCACTAACTATTCCTTTTATATAATGCAACATAACTTTCACCTTCTTAATTCATTATACATACAATTGTTTTATATGTAAAGATTTTTTCTAAAATGTGCAATTTGTAATGTCAAAAATTAAGGTTAACTAATAAACTATAATAGATACATTAAGGAGGTAATATTATGTATTATTACGGATACAATGGTGGATATAATAATGGATACTATAATCCTTGCTGTAACAACTATGGCGGAGGATACGCTGGTACTACAAACGGAGGATGGGGCGCTGCATTATGGATTGTTCTATTCATCTTATTAGTAATTATCATTGGAGCAGGATGGTCTTGGAATGGTAACAACAATTACAACAATTATAACAACTAAAAAGATGGATAAACCATCTTTTTTATTGTAGAGCAATTGACAAAGTTATATATTTTCTGATAGAATAGGGACCCTAGAAAGAAGAAAATATATGAAGATTAGAATTAACTATGATTTTTTTGATAGAATAAAAAATGCTAAAGAAGATAAACCTACCGTTTTTACTGTTGTTAGAAATAATAAGAAATTGTATTTAATAAATGCATCACTTCTAGGTGCTGTTGATGCTTTTGGGGTTCTTTTTACAGGTTTATCTACAGAGCTTATACCTCACTTATTACTTGATGTTCTTCTTATTTCTCTAAATATTGAAATAGGTTATACTTGCGCTTTACTTTTTTATATACTAAATGGATATAATGGACATCAGTTAAATGCTCAAAGAGATTTAACATCATTAATTCAAGAATTTAGAAAATTAAATTTAAATACAGATTATAATTTATTATTAAAAACAGAACTTTATAAAAAAGAATATAAATTAAAATTTAATGAAAGTGGTATTCCTTATATATTAGAAAAAAAGTTTTATAATATTCCTGCTTATACTTTTAATAATGAAGTAAAGACACGAAGTGTTTTAGAAGAACATAAATTAGGATCAAAAAATTATGATTTAAGTATAGATGAACCAGAAAAGAAATTAAAATTAGTCCCTGCAATAGAGTAAAATTAATTTTAAAGTTTTTCTTTTAAAAGAATATAATATATAAGGTGAATTTATGTTTAATATAAGTATGACAAAAATACAAGAAGAAATAAAAAAATTAACTAAAGAAGATATAGTTAATTTTGGAAAAAAATATAATGTTTATCTTAATAAGCAAGAATTAGATTTCGTTTATAATTTAGTTAAAACTAATAATCAAGAGATATTAAATAATCCTAAAAGTTTTAATTTAACTAAATATAAAAATCATTTTACAGAAGAAAATTATCAGAAATTAACAGTATTATATAATAAATACTCTAATTATTTACAACTTCTGAATATAAATTAGGATTAAATGTTTTATTTTTTATCATAAGTATTTCTTCTTTATAAGGGGCATGTCTTTCAATATAAGGAGTTTCTAATATTTTAGGAACTTCTTTTAGTTTGTCATTATAAATAATATCTATTAAAGATGCAAAGCCAATAGTACCAAAACCAATATTTTCATGTCTATCTTTATGAGAACCAATCACGTTTTTACTATCATTTATATGAACACATTTTATTTTATCTAGACCTATCATTTTAGCAAAATCTTCTAAGTATTCATCAAACTTAGTTAAATCTACTCCTGAATCATTTAAATGACAAGTATCTAAACAAACTCCTATTTTATCTTGATTTTCTATTCCTTTTAGCAAATATTGTATTTCTTCTAAATTTACTCCACATTCTGTTCCTTTACCTGCCATAGTTTCTAATAAAATC
Organism: uncultured Bacilli bacterium; assembly: GCA_947625005.1. The sequence continues at coordinate 1,774 of CANQNA010000064.1, read as the reverse complement.
ATACAAGATGTCGCACTACTTAAGATAATATTTAATCCATTAATAATATTATTTAAAGCCTGTACTCTTTCAATACCTACACTACTTCCTGGATGAACTACTAAGTATTTAATTCCTAATTCCTCACATCTTTTTAATTCTTGTTTTAAAAAACTAACAGAAAAATCATATTTAAGAGGATCTAAATCATTGGCTAAATTAACAATATAAGGAGCATGACAAATAACATTATTTACATCTATTCCTTGTTCTTTCATTAATTTATAAGCTTCCTCTTTTTTTTCTAAATTAATAGTACCTCTTCTTGTATTTTGAGGAGCCCCTGTATAAAACATAAAAGTATTTGCTCCATAATTTAATGCTTCTTTGACACTTCCTAAAAGTTGATCATTACTATTGAAAGATACATGACTTCCTATTACTAACATTCTATCACCATAATTATTATACAAGAAAAAAAGTATTATTCCAATACTTTTAAAATATTTGAAACCATGTCTAAATTTTCTATAGTTTCACTAATCTTGTTAGTTTTATTAATTCTATTAACTTTTTTATATTCTTCCAAAAGCATTTTATAATTATTAGGATCTCTATTTAAATATTTATACCATATACTATTTTTTCTTAAATACGCATATAACTTTGCATCTTGTTTTATTTTAAACATTATATCTAATTGCATAACATCACCTAATCGTTAAAAAAATTTGTTAAAGGACGAGGCGTTTTACTTATTAAGTTGCTTGCAGCTGTTGGAGGTGTTTTACTAGTTAACTCTTGAATCACATTAATTGCTTTTTGTGCTGTATTAATATGCTTTTGAATATTATCCATATTAATATTCTTTACAAGTTTCGTAAGCTCTCCAATTCCTGCAGCGCTTCCCACAGCACTTACTTCTTCTTTCCCTAAATATTTTCTCCAAGCACCCTCATCAGTACCATATAAATCATATAATTCATAAAAATCTTGCCAATTCATTTCTTTGTTTTTTACATATTTTATCAATTCCGGATGATCCTTTACAAAATTTTTAAATTCCTCTTTTTTACTCATATCATCACCTATAAAATTATATAAAAAGAAATAAAAAAAAATTACAGTATTAACTGTAACTTAAGCACGAGAAACATATTTACCATCTTTAGTAGATATAATAATTTTTTCTCCTTCAGCAATAAAAAGAGGAACTTTTACAACATAACCAGTTTCAATAGTAGCATCTTTCATTGCATTGTTAGTAGTATTCCCTTTTGTAGCCTCTGTTGTTTCAGTAACTTCAAATTCAATTTTCTCAGGTAATACTATACCAATTATTTCTCCATTATAAGTAGAAACATCTATTTCTAATCCTTCTTTTAAATATTTTAATTCATCTTCTAACTTACTTGTAGGAATTTCTAATTGAGAATAATCTTCATTATTCATAAATACATAACTATCGCCTTGAGCATATAAATATTGCATTTTTAATTTCTCTACTCTAGCACGTTCTATTTTTATATTAGTATTAAAAGTTTCTTCTACGGTAGAACCTGTTCTTAAATTTTTTAATTTAATTCTAACAAAAGCAGGGCCTTTACCAGGTTTAACATGTTGAAACTCTTGGATTAAACATAAATTACCATCTATGATAACAGTCATACCATTTTTAATATCATTAATATTAATATTCATAACCTTACTCCTTTCAAGTAATAAATTATCTAAATTTTGCCTTTAAATAATCTTTTTACCTTTTTATTACTATGATTAGCTTTTTTATTACTAT
>CANQNA010000063.1 GCA_947625005.1 uncultured Bacilli bacterium | reverse complement strand
CAAGAATTAATATTCGTTATATGAGAATGTTTGCCGGTGCCTTTATGTATGCCGGAGGATATCATATTGGTATAGGCTATGGTTCTATTCCTGGTGTTATTCAAGGAAGTAGAAACAATGATTACTTTGGCTGGGGTATTAGTCATGAAATAGGACATCAAATTAATCAAAGTGATTTAGTGCATGCTGAGGTAACAAATAATGTTTATGCTTTGCTTGCTCAAACTTCTAATGATACTAGTCATTCAAGATTAGAAGATAGTAAAATTTATGATAAAATATATGAAAAAGTAACATCACATACCTTAGGTAAATCACAAAATGTTTTTGTAACACTTGGTATGTATTGGCAATTACATTTAGCATATGATAAAAATAAAACATTTAATGATACAGATTCAATTTTCTCTAAGATAAATGTTTTAACTAGAACATATAAAAATGATAAAAATTATAATAAAGATGAACTTTTAATTCTATTTGCATCACTTGCAGCAAATAAAAATTTAACTAATTATTTCGAAATTTGGGGAATTAAACCAAGAGATGAAATGAAAGATGTTTTACAAGCTGAGTTAAAAGATTTAGAAAATGAAACTAAGGCTATATATTATTTAAATGATGAGGCTAGAAGATATATTTTAAATAATGGTCAAAAAGTTTCTGATTCTACTAAATTAACTGCAAGTATTAGTGATACAGATCAACAAGAAAAAAGAGTAACAATAAACTTTAATGTTAGTGGTGAAAGCGAAAAAATACTAGGTTATGAAATTCTTCGTAATGGTGAGTCTATTGGCTTTGTAAGTGGTGATAAAACTAGTTACACAGATAATGTTGGAACTGTTAATAATAGAGCCTTTACTTATGATGTAGTAGCATATGATTATTTCCTTAATACTATTAAATTAGATGAAAAATTAGATGAAGTAAAAATATCTCATGATGGAAGTATTAAAAAAGATACATTTACTATTGAATCTAACTTTAAAAATGTCGAAGATAAATATGATATTGAAGATGCTGATATGGATTACTCTCTACTAAGTGTTAATAAGCTAATTGATGGAAATATTAATACGGCATTTATTGGTACAGAAAGAATTACTAGTTTAAATATTGGTGATGCATTAACATCTTCAACTGATACTGATAATCCTTATGTAATAATAAGTTTAAATACTAAAATGTCATTAAGTGGTATTAAATATACAGCTCTAGTAGAAAATGGTATTTTGGATAGTAACTCTATTCAAAAATATAAGATCTATGTTAGTAGTGATAAAGAAGAATGGATAGAAGCTAGAAGTGATACATTTAATATAGATGCATCAAATCCATCTGAAACAGTTTATTTTATGAAAGAAGGAACTACTAGTAAATCACAATTATGGACTTATAATGATGTATCATATGTTAAAATTGAAGCAATAGATAATACTCAAGGTATTTCTGGAGCAGAAATAGATTTACTTGCTAATCCAGGCGATAATGTTGATTTCAAATTTGTAAATGATGAATTAAATGTGGGAATCTTAGAAAAAGATTATTGTTATCTTACTGATGGATGTAGTGAAGAAAGCGATGAAGGTAAGATTAAAGCTGGATCTGTTGTCTTTGAGGGCGAATATCGTGGTAACCCAGCATTCAATACAGCTTTTCTTGTAGATGCTAAGAATAATAATATTTATTATAAAGGTACATTTATTTCTTTTGCTGAGTTAGAAGCTGATAAATCTGTATTTGATGTTGCTAAAGGTACATGGTTATTTATAATGACTCAAGAAGAATATAATAGAATGGTTGAAGAAAGTGGCGAAATAAGAGCAATACTTTATCGTGTTAATGATGCAAAGACTAATGATGGTCAAAGAATTACTAGTACATCAACAGCAGTCAAATTACCTAAAACATTAGGATATATAAACATAGAAAGTTAAGAGGAGGAAAAGTATAATGAAGAAAATAACAACATTTATAATAGCAATAACTCTATTTATGCTTTTCCCAATTACTTCTAAAGCTTTAAATAAAGTCAATTTAGCTGAGGATAGTAATGGTAAGTTAAATACTACCCTGCACTTTGAAGAAGGCTTTATTGGGGGTATTGATTTAAAGTTAAAAATAGCTGGTAATGTAACAGTAAAAGATTTAAGTTTTAATAACAAAATAAAAGAAAATAATTATACAGCAAACTATGATTATGATGCCAAAAATAAAACTTTGGAAATTAAAATTGTAACAGGTGGTAGAGGTAGTACTCATAATTTATTAAATGCTAAAAAAGAATTATTGCTGGGAATAATTACATTGAGTACTAATGCCAAAGAAAATGTAAAATATTCATTTAGTGTAGATTCTTTAACAATAATTGATAATAATTTAGATTCTCAAAATATTTCAAAAGAAGACATAACATTTGGTGATACAAGTAATTTTACTTATGTAGTTAATAAAGAAGAAGTTAAAGAAGAAACCAAAAAAGAAGAAGATTCTAAAGAAGAATCTAAAAAAGAAGAAAATACTATTACTGAAGATAATAATTCAAGTGATGGTAAATCTGATAATATAAATACAAACAATAATAAAACAAATAGTGATAAAAATAATCCAACAACTACAAATAACAATAATACAAACAATGAAGAGGAAAAAGATGAACAAAAAGAACAAAATGAACAAGATGATAAAACAGATATAAATGATAATCAAGATAATAATGAAAAAAATGAAATATCAAAGAAAAATAAGAATGTTTATTGGATTTTAGGAACTATGGGAGGTTTATTAGTCTTAACTATAATCATAGTTTATGTAATTAAAAAGAAAAAAGTCTAAGACGGATATTTAATTTATCCGTTTTTTTATTAAGAATTTTTTTGCAACTATTTAAAATATTAGATATAATGATACAAAGAAAAGAGGTAATTATGAAAAGACAAAATTATATATCTTGGGATGAATATTTTATGGCAATTGCTTTAGTTTCTGCGGAAAGAAGCAAAGATCCAAATAGTCAAGTTGGTGCATGCATTGTTGATGAAAACAATAAAATAGTTTCTCTAGGTTATAATGGAGCACCTATTGGATACAATGACGATAAAGATATGACGTGGGAACGTGATGGAGATTTTCTTGATACTAAATATGCATATGTTTGTCATTCTGAATTAAATGCTATTTTAAATGCTAAAACTAAAGTTTCTGGTTGTAAAATTTATGTTACACTTTTTCCTTGTAATGAATGTGCTAAAGCCCTTATTCAATCAGGAATAAAAGAAGTAATTTATTTAAGTGATAAATATGCTAATACTGATGGTAATATAGCTTCTAAAAAAATGTTAGATACTTGTGGTATTAAATATAGGCAATATCAACTATCTGGTAAAACTTTAAATATTGAAATTTAAAAAAATCTTACTTTTTGTAAGACTTTTCTTTTCCATTTTTAAATATTTTGATATACTTAATAATAGGTGATTATATGGATATAAAAGAATTAACTGAGGATTTTAAAGATTTAGAAGAAAAATTAAAAGTAATTGGGAGGTCACTTTGAAATTTCTAAAAAACAAGAATATGTAAAAGAGTTAACTGAGAAATTAAATAATCCTGAGATTTGGAACAATTATGAAGAATCACAAAAAATTAATTCTGAATTAATTAATTTCCAAAAACAACTTGACTTATTTAAAAATTTAGAAAATTCTATTAAAAGCAGTTTAGATTTCTTAAGTATGGATAATATTACTGAGGAAACAGAATTAATAAATGATTTAGTTAATAATTATCAAGATCTTTTAAAACAATTAAATGAATTGGAAATTAGTACTTATCTAAATAAAGAACATGATAAAAACAACTGTTATTTAGAAATCCATCCTGGTGCCGGAGGGACAGAAGCTTGTGATTGGGCTAATATGCTTCTAAGAATGTATACTATGTATTTAGATAAAAGTAATTTTACTTATGAAATTATTGATAAACAACCTGGAGATACTGCGGGAATAAAATCAGTTTTATTAAAAATAACAGGTCTTTATGCTTATGGATATTTAAAAAGTGAAATAGGTGTTCATCGTTTAGTTAGAATTAGTCCCTTTGATTCTAATTCTCGTCGTCACACTTCTTTTGCTGCAGTTTCTGTACTTCCTGAGTTTTCGGAAATAGAAGATTATGATATAAATGAAAATGAACTGCGCATAGATGTTTATAGAAGCAGTGGTTGTGGAGGACAAGGAGTAAATACTACTGATTCAGCGGTTAGAATTACTCATATTCCTACAGGGATAGTTGTTACTTGTCAAAATGAAAGAAGTCAAATAAAAAATAAAGAGACAGCCTTAAAAGTATTAAAAAATAAATTATATAAATTAGAATTAGATAAACGAGAAAATGAATTAAAAAATTTAAAAGATTCAACAAATATAGAATTTGGTAGCCAAATAAGAAATTATACTTTAGAACCGTACACTTTAGTAAAAGATGTAAGAACAGGCTATGAAAATATAAATGCTAGTAAAGTTTTAGATGGAGATATAGGTCCATTTATAGATGCTTATTTAAAATGGAGTAGATAATATGAAAGAAAGAATAATAGGAGTTGTAAAATTAATTTTAGCTTCACTGATTATAGCAATTAGTTATAATTTATTTATTATACCTAATAAGTTAATTTCTCCCGGAATAAATGGTTTAGGAGCATTTATCTATTATAGTACAAATTTTTCTCCAGCCATATTTATTTTAATAGTAAATTTATGTTTTTTGTTAATTACCATCTCAGCTTTTAATTATAAAAGATATTTAAAATATTTAGGAGCATGTCTTTTAATTCCTTTATTTATCTATCTTACTCAAAATATAGTTACAATAATTACACTAAATGGATTAGAAAAATTATTAATAGTTCTTTGTGCTTCCATTTTAATGGGAATTGGTAATAGTATTATTTATAAAGAAGGTTATAGTGTTGGAGGATTTTATATAATAGAAGATATTATAAATAGTGTTTCCACAAGAAAATCAAAAAGTATAACTCTTATATGTGATTTAATAGTAATTCTTTTTTCGTTCAAAGTTATTCCTGTAGAAAATGCTATATATTCTTTATTCTTAATTCTTATAGTTCGAACTATGACTACTCGTGCTCGTATTGGAATTAGTGATTCAAAAGCTTTTTATATAATTACTGAAAAAGAACATGAGGTAAAAAAATATATAATGGATGATTTAAAACATGATATAACTATTTTGGAAGCAAAAGGTGGATTTACTAAAAAAGAAAATGATATTATTATGACTATTGTTAATACTAAAGATTATTATGAAATTAAAGAAGGTATAAAAGCAATAGATCCTCATGCTTTTATTTCAATTACTGATAGTTATGAAGTTTTAAATAAAAATGTTAAAATTAATGAAAAAAAATAAATAACATATATTTTATTATGAAAGTTAAAGTTATAATAATTATTATGTTATTTTTTTGTTTAATTACTACTGTAGTTGCTGATAATCGTAAACTAAAATTATCCAATCAAACTATTTTTTTAGATGCTGGACATGGAGGTAAAGATGTCGGCAGTCTTTATAAAGATATTTATGAAAAAGACATAAATTTAAATATTGTCAAAATTTTAGCCCATGAATTAGAAAAAAATGGAGCGACAGTTTTATTTACTAGAACAGGAGATTATGATTTAGCTAAACCAAATGCTACAAGACGTAAAAAAAGTGATTTTGACAACCGAATTCTTTTAATAAATAATTCTAATGCGGATTATTATTTATCTATTCATTTAAACTATTTCAATGACTCTAAATATCATGGAGCACAAATTTTTTATAACAATTTATTTCCAGATAACAAGAATTTAGCAGTTATTATGCAAAAGTCTCTAAATTCTGAAAGGAAAGCTAAAGTGATGGATAAATCTTTATATATGTATAACAAACTAAATAAACCAGGGATATTAATAGAATGTGGTTTTTTATCTAATTATCAGGATAGAGAAAATTTACAAAATAATGATTATATAAAAAAGATGAGTCAAAAAATAACAAAAACTTTAATAGAGTTTACATTTAGGAATTAATTTTCACATAAAATATATACAAAAATTACAAATATTGTGTTAAAATTTACACTAGGTGATAGTATGTCAGCGAAAAAGTTTCGAACGCTCGACGAACAAATTGAGATTTTAAAAAATAAAGGCTTAGTAATAGATGACGAAGAGATTGTTCGAAACATTTTATTACGCGAAAATTACTTTTTTATAAGTGGTTATAGACATATGTTTTTAAAATCACCGACAGCAAAAAACTTTATTACTAATACAAATTTTAATGAGCTTTATGCAATGTTTAATTTTGATAGACAGTTCAGAAACATTATTTTTAAGAATTTGTTAATTATTGAAAATAATATTAAAAGTATTTTTTCTTACCAATTGTCTAAAAAATATGGTTATAAAGAAGATGATTATTTAAAGACAAGCAACTTTACTTCTAATCCTGAACAAAGAAAACAAGTTAATGATTTAATTCAAAAAATGAAAAGACAAATAAGAATTAATGGAGCACAACATTCGGCAACTCAGCATTATCAAACTTCTTATGGATATATACCTTTGTGGATTGTAGTAAAAGTATTATCTTTTGGAATCGTAAGTGAGCTATATTCTATTATGAAATTTGAAGATCAAAAGGAAATTGCTGATTATTATAATATAGAAGTAGAGACCTTAAAAATTTATTTACCGATTTTATCAAACTTTCGTAACCTATGTGCTCATGAAGATATCTTATATTCTCATAAAACTCAAAGAAATATTCCTGATACCAAATATCACCATGCTTTAGAAATTCCTGTTATGGATGGAGAATATATATATGGTAAAAATGATTTATATGCTTTAATAATTATAGTTAAACAAATGCTAAGAAAAGATGAATTTAAATTAATGATGAACGAACTCACATATGAAATTGACATATTAGAAGGAAAATTAAAGACAATTAAAATTGATAAAGTATTAGACACTATAGGATTTCCTTTGAATTTTAAGGAAATTAGTTATTTAGAATAGGAGAGAAAATTAATGAGTAAAAAAGTAATAAATATTTCAGCAGTTATCTTATCCTTTTTTATAGGTGTAATAGCAATGTATATGGTCATTTTAAAATATCCTATAACAACAGAAACAGGAACAAAAGTGTCAAAAAATGTAACTGTTACAGATACAGGAATTGCTGATGCAGTAGAAAAATTATATGATGCTGTAGTTGTAGTAGGTGCTTATAAAGATGGAGTTCTTACTAGTAGTGGTTCAGGATTTGTTTATAAAACTGAAGGAAATACTGCTTATGTTATGACAAATCATCATGTTGTTGAAGGAGCAAATAGTGTTAAAATAAAATTTACTAATGACGATGTAGAAGATGTTAAATTAATTGCGAGCGATAAATATGCTGATATTGCAATTTTAAGTTTAGATAAAGACAAAGTTTTAGCAGTTGCTGAAATAGGAAGCAATGAAAAAGCTCGTGCAGGAGATACAGTATTTACAATTGGAGGACCTTTATCTGATGAATATTCTTGGACAGTAACTAGAGGAATTTTATCCGGTAAAGATAGATTAGTAGAAGTAAGTGTTAGTAATACTTCATCAGCAGATTGGGTTATGAGAGTTTTACAAACTGATGCTTCAATTAATAATGGAAATTCAGGTGGACCTCTTGCTAATGCTAATGGAGAAGTAATTGGTGTTACTAATATGAAATTGGTTTCATCAGGAGTAGAAGGAATGGGATTTGCTATTCCTATCGAAGATGCTTTAAATTATGCAGATCAATTAATAAAGGATGGAAGTATTAAACGACCATTCTTAGGAGTAACTATG
>CANQNA010000062.1 GCA_947625005.1 uncultured Bacilli bacterium | reverse complement strand
TATTTACGGCTGAAGATGCTAAAAGACTTGGCAAAGGTGGTAAAGGTGAAAGAGTAGTTTTAGTTCGTCTTGAAACTACACCTGAAGATATTGAAGGAATGGTTGCAAGTCAAGGTATCTTAACTGTTCGTGGAGGAATGACTAGTCATGCTGCAGTAGTTGCTCGTGGTATGGGTACTTGCTGTGTTTCCGGATGTGGAGATATCATAATGAACGAAGCAAAAAAAGAATTCACTTTAGCAGGTAAAACTTATCATGAAGGTGACTATATTTCTATAGATGGTACAACAGGAAATATCTATGATGGTATTATTAAAACAGTTGATGCTAAAATAGCTGGAGAATTTGAAAGAGTAATGTCTTGGGCTGATAAAATAAGAAAATTAAAAGTTAAGACTAATGCAGATACTCCAAAAGATGCTAAAAAAGCTCGTGAACTTGGCGCTGAAGGTATTGGTTTATGTCGTACAGAGCATATGTTCTTTGAAGAAGATAGAATTGCTGCTTTTAGAGAAATGATTTGTGCTGATACTGTAGAAGAACGCGAAGCTGCTTTAGAGAAAATCCTTCCATATCAACAGGGAGACTTTGAAGAATTATATGAAGCTTTAGAAGGATATCCAGTAACTATTAGATATTTGGATCCACCTCTACATGAATTTGTTCCAACAACAGATGAGGAAATAGCAAAACTTGCAAAAGCCCAAAATAAAAGTGTAGAAGAAATTAAAAATATAATTTCTAGTTTACATGAAGTAAATCCAATGATGGGACATAGAGGTTGTAGACTTGCTGTTACTTATCCAGAAATTGCTCGTATGCAAACTAAAGCTGTTATAAGAGCTGCTATTAATGTTCAAAAGAAACATTCAGATTGGAATATAGTTCCTGAAATAATGATTCCATTAGTAAGTGAAATTAAAGAATTAAAATATGTTAAAAATATTGTTGTAGAAACTGCTGATGCAGAAATTAAATCATCAGGTGTTAAATTAGAATATAAAGTAGGAACTATGATAGAAATTCCTCGTGCTTGCGTTACTGCTGATGAAATTGCTAAAGAAGCTGATTTCTTCTGCTTTGGTACAAATGATTTAACTCAAATGACTTATGGTTTCTCAAGAGACGATGCTGGTAAATTCTTAAATGCTTATTATGATACAAAGATTTTAGAAAATGATCCATTTGCTAAATTAGACCAAAATGGTGTTGGTAAATTAATGGAAATGGCTATAAAATTAGGAAAACCAGTAAATAAAGATTTACATGTAGGTATTTGTGGAGAACATGGTGGAGATCCAACAAGCGTTGAATTCTGTCATAATATTGGATTAGATTATGTTTCTTGTAGTCCATTTAGAGTTCCTATTGCAAGACTTGCTGCAGCACAAGCTGTTGTAAAAGAGAAAGCTAAAAAATAGTCCGTAAACTGTTCTATTTAATAAATTCAAATGAAATATTTTTAATAAAATGTATATACTATTAATGTATACTATTTGACATTTTCATAAGAGTATAGTATATTTATATTGCACTTGAAAAGGTGTGAAAATGTTTTTCGCTTCTGGATGGTTTGCGAATAATAAATGATTCCAGGCGACAATGTTTTTCGCTTCCAGGTGGTGCGACTAATAAATGATCCTGGTCGAAAATGTAGGAAAACTTCATCATAAGATGGAGTTTTCTTTTGTTTTATGATATATTATTGGCGGAGTTGATGACAATGAAAATAAAAACAGGATATTTATATCACATCAAAGATGAATATTTTGAAGTCGTTAATGATGAAACTTTAATGCAAAATCATGAAAGAGGTAAAAAAAGACCTACATATTTTACAATTAAAGAAAAAAATATTTTATGGTTTATTCCAATTAGTTCTAAAATTAATAAATATCAAAAGATTATTGATAAAAAAATTGAAAAATATGGTTTTTGCAATACTATAATTATTAGAAAAATTGCCGATGAGGATGCTGCTATACTATTACAAAATGCTTTTCCAACATTAGAAAAATATATAGACCATGTTCATACTGTTGATGGGATACCACTAAAAATTCCAACTAATTTACAAAATGAAATAAAAAGTTTATTTAAAAATATGATAGGATTAAAAAAGAGAGGCACAAATTTATTTTTCACGGATATAGATAAACTAAAAGAAAAAATGTTAGAAGAAATAAAATAATTATTATTTTTAAAATATTATTTTATAAATTAAATGTATTTTTAATTCACATAAGATATTATTTAACAAGCTACTGATTAGTTTGTTAGAAAAAATAGTATTTTAAGTAGATTTTTTAAATATTTTATGATAATCTTATATAAGATTAAATAGGTGATATAATGGAATTAATAAAAGTAATAATTTTAGGAATTATTGAAGGAATAACTGAATGGTTACCAATAAGCAGTACAGGACACATGATACTGGCTAATGAATTTATTAAATTAAATGTTACTAAAGAATTCATGGAAATGTTTCTAGTAGTTATTCAATTGGGTGCTATTTTATCAGTAGTTGTGTTATTTTTTAAAAAATTAAATCCGTTTAAAAAAGATAAAGCAAAAAGAAAAAATACTATTGATTTATGGATAAAAGTTTTAATAGGTTGTATGCCCGCTGGTATTATAGGATTTTTATTTGATGATTTATTAGATAAATATTTTTATAACTCCATCACAGTTTCTATTACTTTAATAATTTATGGTATATTATTTATTATTGTAGAAAATTGGCGTAAGAATAAAAAAAGTAAAGTTCAAAGTCTAAAAGAAATTACTCCAAAACTTGCCTTATATATAGGAGTATTTCAACTTCTTGCACTGATTCCTGGAACAAGTAGAAGTGGTGCTACTATTTTAGGAGGATTAATGATGGGAATGGATAGAAGTGTTGCAACGGAGTACACATTTTTCTTAGCAATTCCTATTATGTTTGGGGCCTCTTTACTTAAAATTTTAAAATTTGGTTTTGCTTTTACTACATCTGAGGCAATTATTTTATTTGTTGGACTTATAACTGCTTTTGTAGTTTCACTTTTAATAATCAAATTTTTACTTAAATATATTAAGAAAAATGACTTTAAAATTTTTGGTTGGTATCGTATAGCATTAGGAATTATTATAATCATTTATTTCACATTTTTTAAATAACAGGTTCTTCCTGTTTTTATTTTTTTATTCTGATTTATCTTTCGTATTTTAAGACCTAGTTAAATATTAATATTTTCATAAATTATCGTAATTTAATTATAAAAAACTGATTTTTTGCTTTACAAAAAAGAATTAACTTATTATAATAAAAATCAATCAATTAAGGAGGCAAAATTATGCAAGAAATGATACCAATATTATTGTTAAAAAAAATTGTTCTTTTGCCTCATGAAGAAGTTAGATTAGAAATAAATAATGAAATATCTAAACAAGCCTTAGATGATGCTTGTAAAAATCATAATAATAAAATACTGGTTATAAGTCCTACCAATACTTTAGAAGAAAATCCTAGTACAAAAGATTTACCAAATATTGGAGTTATTGGAAAAATAAAAACTAAAATTAAATTACCAAATGGTAATTATCGTATAGCTATAACTGGTTTAAATAGAGTTAAAGTTATTAAATATATCACTGATTCGGATACTAGTATTTTAAAAAGTTTAGTAAAAAGAGTATATGTTTCTAATTCTAATGAAGTAGAAGATACCGCCCTTTATCGGAAATTAATGGATTTGTTAGAAAAATATATAAATGCTAATCCGGAAGCATCTAACTCCATTATTTCTTTAGTCAATGATATTGATGATTTAGATGAAGTAACTGATTTAATAACTAGTTTTATTCCTTTTAATATAAATAAAAAATTAATGTTTATGAATGAGTTTGATTATGTTAAAAGGGCTAAAGCTTTAGTTAAAGATTTAAATGTTGAATTACAAATTATTGGTTTAAATGAACGTATTGAAAAAGAAATAAGAGATAATTTTGAACGAGAACAAAAAGAAATTGTTTTAAAAGAAAAAATAACTAAAATTAATAAAGAATTAGGAATTAGTACAGATAAAGAAGAAGAATTAGTTCGTTTTAAAGAAAAATTAAATAAATTAAAAATAAGTTCTAAAACAAAAGCAAAATTAGAAAACGAAATCAAAAAATATGAGTATAGCAATGAAAATAATCCAGATAGTTCTGTTATTCGTAATTATTTAGATTGGACTTTAAATCTTCCTTGGAATAGTTCTTCTAAAGAAGAAAAAAATTTAGAAAAAATTCGAAAAGTATTAGACGAAAGTCATTATGGTTTAGAAGAAATAAAAAAACGTATTTTAGAGTATATTGCTATTAAAAAAGTAAATAAAGATGTTAATGCTCCAATTTTATGTTTAGTTGGGCCTTCGGGAGTAGGTAAAACTACTTTGAGTTTATCAATTAGTAAAGCTTTAAAAAGAGAATTTTATAAAATTAGCGTAGGCGGTTTAAATGATTCTAGTGAACTCATTGGACATAGACGAACTTTTTTAGGAGCAAATCCTGGTAAAATTATTCAAGGAATTAATCGAAGTGGTGTTAATAATCCTGTTATTTTAATTGATGAAGTAGATAAAATGGTTAGTGATTATAAAGGAAATCCTGCCAGTGTATTATTAGATATTTTAGACACTAAACAAAATAAAATGTTTATTGATAATTATATTGAAGAACCTTTTGATTTAAGTAAAGTAATGTTTATTCTTTCGGCTAATAATTTATTTGATATACCTAATGCTTTAAGAGATAGATTAGAAGTTATTGAACTTAATTCTTATACAGAATACGAAAAATTACATATTGCAAAATCTTATATTATTCCCACTATTTCTAAAGAATATGGTATTAAAAATGTTAAAGTAAAAGAAGAAGTATTATTAAATTTAATTACTAATTATACGAAGGAATCAGGTGTTAGAGAATTAGAAAGAATTTTAAATAGATTATTAAGATATTTGATAATAGAAAAAAAGAAATTAGTTATTGATGATGCCTTAATAAAAGAAGTTTTAGGCGAAAAAAGATATGAAAAAGAAAATATAACTAATCATTTGGGTGTAGTAAATGCTTTAGCTTGGACCCCATTAGGCGGAGCAGTTTTAAAAATAGAAAGCAAGATTTATCAAGATAAAGAACAAATTATTACAACAGGAAGTATTAAAGAAGTTATGGAAGAAAGCATTAAAGTTGCTTTAAGTTATATAAAAAGTAATAAAGATAAATTTAAAGTTAAAGATAATTTTATAGATAAGACAATTCATGTTAATGCCTTAAATGGAGCGACACCTAAAGATGGTAGTAGTGGAGGAGTAAGTATTACTACATCTTTATTAAGTATTTTAAAGAAGAAAAAAATTAGTGAAACTTTAGCATTTACAGGAGAGATTACTTTAAATGGAGATATTTTAGCAGTTGGAGGAATTAAAGAAAAAGTTATTTCTGCTTATAATGAAGGAATAGAAAAAATATATATTCCTGCATCTAATAAAAAAGATTTAAAATTAATTGATAATGATATTTTAAATAAATTAGAAATAAAATTAGTTAAAAATTATCAAGAAATATATAATGAATTATTTTAATTAAATAGAGCAAGCAATTGTTCTTTTTTTAATTCACAATTTTTAAAACCCATGATATAATTATTATGTGATAAGTATGAATAATATTTTTGGATATACTTTAAATGAATTAGAAGATTATTTTGCTAAATTAAATTTAAAAAAATTTAAAGCCAAGCAAATCTATGAATGGTTATACAAAAAACGTCTATATGATTTTAAGAAAATGACTAATATTAGTTTAGAACTTCAAGAAAAATTAACTAAAGATTTTTCTACTAATTTTATTACAATTAGTAAAAAACAAACAAGTAAACTTACTAATAAATACTTATTTAAGCTAGCTGATTCTAATTACATAGAAGCAGTTTTAATGAGGCATGATTATGGTGTAAGTGTTTGTGTTTCTAGTCAAGTCGGATGTAATATGGGATGTGCTTTTTGTCAAAGTGGTAAATTAAAAAGAATACGTAATTTAGAAGCTTATGAAATGGTACAACAAATACTTGTTATTGAAGAAGATATAAATGCTCGTATTGATAGTGTTGTTGTAATGGGTATTGGTGAACCATTTGATAATTATGATAATGTTATGAAATTTGTTAAAATTATTAATAGTCCTTATGGTATTCAGATAGGTGCTCGACATATAACTATTTCTACTTGTGGTATAGTTCCTAAAATAAAAAAATTTATGGAAGAAGGCTTACAAGTAAATTTAGCCATTAGCTTACATGCTCCAAATGATGAATTAAGAACTAAGTTAATGCCTGTCAATAAAGCGTATAATTTACAAGTTTTAATTGACACCTTAAAAGAGTATACTACAAAAACTAATAGACGAATTACTATAGAATATGTTATGCTTAAATATATGAATGATAGTTTAAAAGAAGCTAAAGAACTTGCTAATCTTTTAAAAGGAATAAATGCTTATGTTAATTTAATTCCATATAATGAAACAGATAGTGAGTTTAAAAAAAGTGATAAAGAAACAATTCATAAATTTTTTGAATATTTAAGGCAACAGGGATTAAATGTAACAATTCGCAAAGAGTTTGGTGGTAACATAGATGCAGCATGTGGACAACTAAGAGCAAAAGAGGTGATGAAATGAAATCGTTTTATTTAACAGATTCTGGAAGAGTTCGATCTCATAATGAAGATTCAGTAACTATTGTTAAAAATGAAAGTGGCGAACATTTAATGATAGTAGCAGATGGTATGGGAGGACATAGAGCTGGAGAAATTGCCAGTTCTATGGTTGTAACTTATTTAGGTAAAGAGTTTTCTACACTGTCTAGTGTTGGAACAAAATTAGATGCTGTAAATTGGTTAAATGATAGTATAAATGTAATTAATAATAACATTTTAAAATATACAGAAGAGAACCCTGATTCTACGGGAATGGGAACAACTGTTGTTCTTGCTCTTTTAACAAAAGAATTCTTGATATTTGGTAATATTGGAGATTCAAGCGGTTTTGTATTAAAAAATAAAACATTGCACAAAATAACTAAAGATCATACATTAGTTAATTTGCTCGTAGAAGCGGGAGAGATTAATGAGAGTGAAGCAGATAATCATCCGAAAAAAAATGTTTTAATGAAAGCCCTAGGTTCTGCAGAAAAACAAGTTTTGGATATCTTTGATGTTGATATGAATATTGATGCCATTCTACTTTGTAGTGATGGACTTACTAACATGTTAACTAAAGAACAAATTGAAAAAGTTTTAAATGAAGAAGAAATTACTTACGAAGAGAAACTAATAAAATTAATTAGAAAATGTAATGCTCGAGGAGGAAATGATAATATTTCTATCGCCTATTTAGTTAAGGAAGGTGAAGACTAATGATAATGAAGGGGCAAAAAATTAATGATCGCTATCAGATTATTAAAACAATTGGCGAAGGTGGTATGGCTAATGTTTATTTAGCTTATGACATTATATTAGATAGAAATGTAGCTGTTAAAATCTTACGTGGAGATTTAGCTACTGATGAGAAATTTGTTCGTCGTTTTCAAAGAGAAGCTTTAAGTGCAAGTAGTTTAAACCATCCTAATATTGTAGAAGTTTATGATGTTGGTGAAGATAACGGTATGTATTACATTGTAATGGAATACATTGAAGGGAAACATTTAAAACAGCTTCTTAAAAAACGTGGGAAACTTACTTTAACTGAAGCAGTTGATATAATGATGCAAATTGCTGATGGAATGAGTGCTGCGCATGATCATTATATAATTCATAGAGATATTAAACCTCAAAATATTATGATTTTAGAAAATGGCATGGTCAAAATAACTGATTTTGGTATTGCTATGGCTCTTAACAGTACTCAGTTAACTCAAACCAATTCTGTAATGGGTAGTGTTCATTATTTA
>CANQNA010000061.1 GCA_947625005.1 uncultured Bacilli bacterium | reverse complement strand
AAAGCGAAAGAATTAGGACAAGAATTTACAACAAGGCAATACATAATCCAAATTGCTCTATTTGGAGCAGCGGGAGCCATAGTTGCTTATCTATATTTTAGAAGTATAACATGGGCAATTGTTTATGCTTTGGCAGCCATCTCTTTTATTCCATATTTAGCCGTATTAAGATGTAAAAGAATTTATAGTGAGTATATTTTTGAACAAATTCAAGTTTATACAACAAACGTTATAATGGAATTTAATACGACCCAATCATTTGTTAAATCTCTTGAAGGAGTAAGAGACAGTGGAGTTTTAGAAGATCCTGTTTTAAGTGATGTAAAAACAATGATTGATATGTCTTATGAAAATGGTACAATTGAAGAAAGTATAGACTTCTTTAATGCTAAATATCCATATTATATGGTAAAAAATATGCATCAACTTTTCTTACAAATTACAAATGAAGGTGCCCGTGATTCAGGAGAATCTTTAGAAAATATGATGTCAGATATTGATGCTTTAGTTGAAGGAGTATATCGTGATAAAATGGATAGAGCAAACTTTCATACTAAATTTATAACATTTGGATGTGCTTTATATTTACTTGTAATGTTAATTCAATTCTTATTAGGTAAAGACAATTATATTATGATGTTAGATGAGTGGTATGTTAGTTTATTGCTTCATGCGGTTATTATTGTTAACTCTTATTTCTTACTAAAAGGTGAAAAATACTATAATGAAGATACGGGGGTAGAGTAATATGTTTATTGAAGCGGCAATAATAGGTGTTATAATTTTCTTTGTTATGGAATATAACGGAACTATTAGTATTAATAAATTTGTTAATGATAATAAATCTATATTTAAAGGTTTAAAAGAAGAAGATTTTGATTTTCTAGTTAAAGCTAGATATGGAGATGGAGTAGATATAGATAAAATATTTACTAATCGTATTCGTAATGGATTATTAACAATTGTTGTAATGATTCTCTTCTTTATTAATGATATTGAATACACTAAAGTTTTATTAAGTTTTGTTGCAGGATTTATTGTGTTTAAGTTATCTTATTATCAATTAAAAAATTATTATAAGGTTCACTTATCAGAAATAGATTCAATGTTACCATATTATTTAAAGAGTTTAGAAATCCTAATTCAACATTACACTGTTCCAGTTGCTCTAGGTAAATCTTTAGAAGAAGCGCCAAAAATATTTCAAGAAGGTTTAAAAGATTTATTACAGAAAATTAATGCAGGTGATTCTTCAATAAATCCTTATATGGATTTTGCTAAAGAATATCCAGTTAGAGATTCTATGAGAATGATGAGACTTTTATATCGTTTAGGATTAGGTAGTAACGAAAGAAAACAAGAACAATTATTACAATTTTCTCACTCAATCTCTTCTTTACAACAAAAAGCAAGAGAGACAAGATATGCTAATAGATTAGATAAAATGGAAAAAAAGACAATGACAATGCTTGTTTGTTCAGGTGTTGCAGTTATGATTTTACTTTTAATCTCAATTATGAATATGTTTTAGAGGGAAACCTCTTTTTTTAGAAAAAAACTAGTATGATGTACTTAATTAATCATCATAACTAGTTTTAATTTGTTTAAAAACTTCTTCCTCCACCACCATGAGATGAACCACTACTTGAAGAATGAGTAGAAGAACCGCCACTATAACTTCCTCCTGAATTAGAAGAAACATAAATTTTAGTAGTATTAGACGTTATAAAATTATCAGCAATTTTTCTTATATTTTTTGTATCATTATCTAAATATTCGCTAGCATTATAAGCTTTTTTAATTAATTTATTTTTATTAATAAATATAAGTAAAATTATTGTAGAAACAATTCCGCTTGTTAGTATAAAACCTAATAAAGGGTAAGTTTTATGTTTTACATAAACATATTCACCATCTTCATTAATATAACTGTCTTTATTATCTTCTGGAATTCCTTGACTTGCAAATTTTTGAGCATCAGTTATACTCGTTTTTAAAGCTTCATAGTATTCTGCATTTTTCATATAAGGTGTCATATCATCTAATATACTATCAATTCGGGCATCATTATATATTAAAATTGCTTCTCCAGTAGTAGAAATGTAGAACTCTCGATTATCCATATCTATTAGTATCAAAATCCCAGCTCGATTATTTCCTATCCCAAAGTTGTTATAATCATAAAAATCATCAGCATATACAGATGCCGTAGAATAATTATTATCAGTTGTAACAATAGCAATATCCATTATATTATTTTCAATAAATTCATTAGTTTGTTCATATAAAATTTCTTCTTCTGCCGGAGTTAAAAGATCAGCAAAATCGTAAATTTTTTCATTTTCATCCACACTAGGAGTTTGTAAAATATTCCATTTGTTTTCTTCTGTAACAGTAATCCAACTATTTATTCTTAAATCATCTTCAGTTCTAGGATAAGTTTTAGTACTAGCTTGAACATTTAAAGATAAAAGTAAAAGTGTAAATATTATTATTTTTTTCATTTAATTCACCATCCAAACTAGAGTACAAATTCCCATTACAAGAAGAAAGACAGCTATCCACAATAATATTGCTTTTACTTTATGAACTGGAATATTTCCTACAATTTTTCCCGTTTGACCATTCATAGCAAAAATATAATTTTTAGAATGATATTTAATATTTAACATCCATACAGGAAGTAAAACATAATTAGTTTTAGTATTAATTTCATTTAAATTATTTTGTTTTTCTATAACGGTGTTATAACCACTACAAGTATTTTTCATTTCATTAATTGTAGAATTTTTGGTTCTATTTAAAGCAGTAGTTATCATTTCATCTTTATCTTTATCATATTTTTCTGCTAAAAATCCGGAAAGATAAGCATGATTATATTTTTCTAATTTATCATATTCAAATGGTTCTATGGATTGCATTAACTCATCATCAAAATGACTAGAACCATCTGCAGGTACTTTTTCAAATAAAATATCAGCACCTCTTATAACATCATAAGTATCTGTTTTGGTATATTGATAATCTCCACTAGACCAACTAGTAATGTTTTCTGCTCTAAATACAACTTCTCCTTCAACTTTTATATCAAATAGCCAAAAAGGAATATAAACTCCTGTTATTTTTTCAATATTTTTAGGATCATTAAAAAACTTTGGCATTAAAATTCTTCCTTTTTGCAAAGCTTTAAAATTTTTGATAATTTCTTCTTTAGTATTTTTAAAAGGAATAATATAATCTGGCGCGTAAATACCTGTTAGTTTGTTTTTAATAATTGCTGTATTACCACAATAAACACAGAATGTTGCTGCAGTATTTTCATCAGCTAAAATAACCGCTCCACAATTTTTACAAGTATAACTATCAACATCAATCGTCTGTTCAATCTTGTTATTTTCGGCACTACTAGCATTACTACTTCTTTTGTTCAATTCTTCTAAAGTAAAATTACTTTCACAATATTCGCAATGCCAAAGTTGTCTTTTTATATCAAAATTAATTGATGCTCCACAATTTGGACATTTATTGTCAAGGGCTTTCATAGAATCACCTCTATTATAAGTATAGCAAAAATAAAGATAAATTCATATAATAAAATATGAAAACTATTAATATGAAAGAATATAAAAATGATGGTATTTTAATTAATTTAGATACGGAGTACATTCCATATCAAAAATTAATTTACAATCCTGAAAAATATTTAAATAAAAGTGTAAAGTATTATTTTGTTTGTAAAAATGGAATAAAAAGTAAGGAAGTTGTTAGTCGTTTAGAACTTTTTGGTTATGATGTTACAAGAGTTGTGAAATAACAACTTTTTTTTTAGAATTTTTTGTATTATAATTATTACGTGATAAATATGAATATATTAAAAACTTTAGATGTATTTATAACTAATTTATTAAACTCTTTAGGAATATTAGGCCCTCTTTTTGGTTGTCTTTTAATTATGGTTGAATCTATGATACCTATTTTACCTTTAAGTGTTTTTATTACTTTAAATTTTTATACTTTTGGAAATATTTTAGGCTTTATTATAAGTTATATTTTTACCGTAATAGGTTGTATTATTTCCTTTAGTATTTTTCGTTCCAAATTAAAAAATAAATTTGATAAATTTTTAAATAAAAAAGATCATAAACAAATGAAGAGAATAATTAAAGTTTTTAATAAAATAAAATTAGAAAATTTAGTTATTTTTATTGCTTTACCTTTTACTCCCGCTTTTTTAATTAATATTGCTGCAGGATTATCAAATATGAATAAACGTAAGTTTTTGTTAGCAATTTGTATTGGAAAATTATTTTTAGTATATTTTTGGGGATATATAGGTATTACTTTAATTGATAGTTTAACTCATCCCGAGTACTTAATAAGAATATGTATAATTATTTTAGTCGCTTATTTTTTCAGTAAGCTAATAAATAAAAAAACAGGAGTTGATTAGATGTTAGAATACATTATAATAGCATTACTAGTTCTAGTAATTATTTTACTTATTATTGTTTTAGGAAAAAAACAAGATAATAATGAAGTCGTTGAAAAATTAGGAAAATTTGAAACTGATTTAACGAAAGAAATAGGGGAATTCAAATTTAGTTTTTCTCGAGTTCTTACTAACGATTTTGATAAATTAAATGAAAAGATTGAAAAAAAGTTAAATGATATTAATAATAAAGTTAATGAAAGATTAGATAATAATTTTGAAAAAACTAATAAAACATTTACTAATATTTTAGAAAGATTGAGCAAAATAGATGAAGCTCAAAAAAAGATAGAAGTTTTGAGCAACGATATTGTCAATTTACAATCAGTTCTAACAGATAAAAAAACAAGAGGAATTTTTGGAGAGACTAATTTAAATTATATTTTAACTAGTGTTTTTGGTGAAAAAAATGACAAGATTTATCAAACTCAATATACTTTACCAAATAAGTTTATTGCCGATGCAATTCTTTTCGCTCCTAAACCATTAGGAACTATTTGTATTGATTCGAAATTTCCTTTAGAAAATTATCAAAAAATGACTGATAAAAGTTTAAATAAAACAGAAAGAGAAATGGCTACTAAACTTTTTAAAAGTGATGTAAAAAAACATATTGATGCTATAAAAACTAAGTACATTGTTCCTGGAGTGACAGCTAATGAAGCAATAATGTTTTTGCCGGCAGAAGCTATCTTTGCCGAAATAAATGCTTATCATTCTGATTTAGTAAAATATAGTTATGAATCTAAAGTTTGGATAACTTCTCCAACTACTTTAATGAGTACTTTAACTATTATTGGAATGATTTTAAAAAATATGGAAAGAGATAAATATGCTGCTGTTATTCATAATGAACTTAATAAATTAGGCGTAGAGTTTAACCGTTATAAAGAAAGATGGGACAAATTATCACGAAGTATTGATACAGTCAATCGCGATGTTAAAGACATTCATACTACTACTGAAAAAATAACAAAACGTTTTGAAAATATTAGTGGAGTTAATATTGAAGTGAAATCATTAGAAGATGATGTAAAATAAGTATGTAAACTTTATATTTAATTATACATATAGTTTACTTTTTTGGTATAATAAATACAGCATTAAAAGGAAGTGCTATAAATGAAAAGTTTTTTAGAAAATATTAAGGGATTTTTATATACCCTTAGTATAGGAGATTATATCTTTTTAATAAGCTCAATGTTATTGATGCTTGCTCTTATTTATATTATTTATTTACTAAAAAAGGAGGATGTTTTTATGAGCGATGTAAGGTATGAAAATTCTGGTAATAATGATTCTTTTGATATTATGAAAATTTGTGAAGCCATAGAAACAGATTATAAACCTTCTAATATAGATTTAACTAGTTATGAAGAGGAGCAAGAAGAAAATGCTATAATTAGTTATGATGAACTTATTAAAAACAAAAATAACATGACAATAAATTATGATGAAAATTATTCTTATGATCATCCAGATTTAAATGTTAAAAAAATTAATATTGAAGAATTTAAAATGCCTAAGAAAAAAGAAAAAGAAATTGAATTAAAAGTAAAATTAATGAATTATGATAAAGAAGAAGCCTTTTTAAAAGCTTTGAAACAATTACAGCAAAATTTAACCAACTAGTTTGGTTTTTCTTTTATTTTAAAAATTTAGTGATATAATACGGAGTCGAGGTGTTTTATGAGAGCATGTGTAGAAACTTTAGGTTGTAAAGTAAATGCTTATGAAAGTGAATATATTAAAGAAAAATTTCTAGAAAAAGGTTATAAAATAGTAGATATTCATGATAATCCTGAAGTCATTGTAATAAATACGTGTACGGTTACTAATCAAAGTGATGCAAAAAG
Source organism: uncultured Bacilli bacterium (assembly GCA_947625005.1). The sequence continues at coordinate 1,638 of CANQNA010000061.1, read as the reverse complement.
TAGAAAAATCATTAGACAAGCGAAAAGAGAAAATAAAGAAGCAATACTTGCTGTATGTGGTTGTGCAGCAGAACATCATAAAGAAGCTTTAATTGATTTAGATATTGATATTTTGATAGGTAATCATAATAAAAACATAATTGTTGATTTAATAGAAGATTATAAAAAAAATAAAGAGAAAAAAGTAATGTTTACTGACATGCAAAAAGTTCCTTTTGAAAATATGGAAATTACTAAATTTTTAAATAGAACAAGAGGTTTTGTTAAAATCCAAGACGGTTGTAATAACTATTGTACTTATTGTATTATTCCTTATATGAGAGGTAATACAAGAAGTAAAGATATTAATGAAGCTTATGAAGAAATTAAAGGATTAGTGAGTAATGGTTATAAAGAAATAGTTTTAACAGGGATTCATACAGGACATTACGGAGAAGACAAAGATTATGATTTAGTAGATTTAATTAGAAAAATTACTCCATTAGAAGGTTTACTTAGAATTAGAATTTCTTCTATTGAAATAACAGAATTAACTGATAAATTTTTAGAAGAACTTAAGAATAATAAAAAACTTTGTAGTCATATGCATATTCCTCTTCAAAGTGGATCTAATAAAATATTAAAATTAATGAATCGAAAATACAATAAAGAAGAATTTAAAAGAATTATTGATTCTTTAAAAAAAGTTAGACCAAATATATCTATTACAACAGATGTTATAGTAGGATTTCCTAGTGAAGGAGAAGAAGAGTTTAAGGAAACTATAGAGACAATAAAGAATATCGGTTTTACTAAAATACATGTTTTTCCTTATTCCAAAAGAAATAATACTCCAGCAGCTAACATGACAGATCAAATAGATGAAAAAATCAAAAAAGCTAGAGTAAAAAAATTAATAGAATTAAGTAATGAGTTAGAAAATAAATATTATAATAAATTTTTAGGAAGAACTGTAGAAGTCTTAATTGAAAATGATAAAGAAGGATTAACAGATAATTATATTAAAGTAAATCTTCCATTTAATGAAACAAACGGAGAAGTTAAACAAGTTAAAATAACAAAAGTTGACAATAAAGAAGTATTTGGTGAGTATTTTATTTGCTAATCTCTTTTTTTATTATTATAATTAAAGTGGTGATACTATGAAAAAATATGAAGTTTATGAAAATGGAAAAAGATATGGAATACTTAATTGGGATAATAAACTTATGAGGAAAATCTTAGCAGTTTCGGTTTCTGCTGTAATTAGTGTTACTTCATTAAGTGGTTGTCGTATTAATAAAAAACCTAATGCAGTGTCATATCCTCAAACTATAGAAACCAACAAATTTAATTCTTTAGATGAAGAAATAGAACTAAAATTAAATTTTATAGATAATGTCTTAGAAGAAATCATAAAAGCTGACAATCAAATAATTTATAATAAAATTATGAATAACTATAGACGCTATGCTGCTCTTGCAGATTCCATAAGTTCCGACAATGAATATTCTATATTTTTAACAGAAGAAGAAATTAATAGTAAAAAGCGTCAAATGCTTAATGAATTAAATGAAATGATTAGATTAGTTGAAACTTTAACGAATTATAAATTTAATGAAGATTTTCAAAAATTCTCTTACGGTAGTAAATAGTAAA
>CANQNA010000060.1 GCA_947625005.1 uncultured Bacilli bacterium | reverse complement strand
TTAAACATTTTTTTTCTAATAATTCTAAAGCTTTAGATTCAATTTTATAATTTTCTTTATTTAAATAACTCCTAATAAAAAAATTAAGATTATCTTTATCAAACTCTTCTTTAATAATTAAATTCCCCTTATCTTTAATTAGTTTTACATTTTTATTTTTTTTATTTAAATCGTCCACTATAAAAATTAAAGTAGTATTAGGATTTTCTTTATTTAAATAAGCTTCTATTTGTTCATTTTCTTTTTTATATTCTCCCCTATTAGAAAAATATTTCATATTTTTAACTAAGATATATTTCATGTCTTCAAATAAAGATAGATAATTACATTCTTCTAACACGTTATTTAAAGTATCTTCATCTAAATCAAAAGAAATGACATTTAAACTATTATTAGTTATTTTTTTTATTTCTAAATCTAATAAATAATGAGAAAAAGATTTAATTATATATGTTTGCATACCTTCACCTCTTAAATTATATCATAACTAAAAAAAATTTGAAAAATTAAAAAAATAAAAAGGAAATATTCTTTCTTTCATTATTAATATAAGTAGAGGTTGAAAAAGATAGAAAGGAGAACATTTATGTTAAGAAATATTTTTAAAATTCTAATTTATGCTTTAAGTCTATTCATTTAGTAATATTTAACGAATATAATAATATAATTTAATAGTTCTAGGAGGATAAAATGATAAATAAACAAAGTTTGTGGTTTTTAACTCTTTTTAGTATTATTCTTATTTTAGCAGTTTATTATATTTCAATGCCTACAACAAATCTTGCTACTATGGCTACAGCTAGTATAAATAATAATGATGATAATAAAGACAGTACTACTATTGAAGAAAGTGATGTTCTAGCCTCTTTACGAGTAGAAAGTGATGAAGCAGTATTTAAGGAAATGGAAGATTTAAAAAGTATTCTTCTAAATGAAAAAGCTTCAACTGAAGAAAAAAATGATGCTTATGAAAAATTACAAAATATTAATATTAATAAAGGTAAAGAGGAAGAATTAGAAAAACTGATAAAAGAAAAAAATAAGGTAGAAAGTTTTGTTAAAATTGAACAAGATAAAATAAATGTTGTTGTTTCAAAAAGTGAACACAATTATAAAATTGCTAATGAAATAATTAGAACTGTACAAGAAAAATTTGAAGAAAAAATGTATATAACTGTTAAATTCCAATAAATAATCACACTAGATTATAAATGTTCATAAAATACTATGGGATAAATTTTTCTGAAAGGTGATTTTATGAATAAAATAGTTACATTACGAGAAAAAGAAATTTTTGATTTATTAATTAAAAATAATACTACAAAAGAAATTAGTAATACTCTTAATATTAGTGAAAAAACAGTGCGAAATCACATTTCCAATGTTATGCAAAAATTAGGAGTTAAAAGTAGAAGTCAAGCTATTATAGAATTATTAAAATTAAATGTTATAAAGTTAGATTAAAAGTCGTTTTTGACGACTTTTTTTAATGAAGAAAACATATTATTAATTGTAAGGTGAAATTATGCTCAAGAAAAAATTTTTAAAAAGAATTATGATTGCCCTTTGTTGTTTATTAATTATTGGAATTTTGTATATTTTTCCTAATAATAAAAGCACAGAAAATGATGTAGATTTTATTAAAAAAGAAGATCAAGATGTAATTTATCTTTTAGATAATAATAATTTAGTCGCTCGAGTTAACGTTGTTTTAGATACTAATGACGATTTAGATAAAGCGAAAGAAATTATAGATTATTTAACTATAGGAGGAAATAAAAAAGATCATATTAGAGAAGGATTTGAACCTATTATACCAAAAAATACTAAATTACTTGATATATCTCTAGATAATAAACTTTTAAAGATAAATTTTTCAAAAGAATTTCTTAACGTTAAACTAGAAGACGAGCAAAAACTAATAGAAGCTTTAATATATTCTTTAACTGAACTTAAAAATGTTGATGCCATAACTATTTTTATTGAGGGAAAAATTTTAGTTAAACTTCCAAATTCAAAAACTAAACTTCCTGCAACTTTAGATAGAAATTTTGGTATTAATAAAATATATAACTTAAATAGTATTGAAAATACTACTAAAACAACTGTTTATTACATTAGTAAATATAAAGATTTTTATTACTATGTTCCAGTAACTAAAGTTAATAATGAAGAAACCGAAAAAATAGAAATTATTATAAAAGAATTAAGTAGTAACAGTATGTATCAAACTAATTTAATGAGCTATCTTGCAGCAAATACGGAACTTCTAAACTACTCTATTTTAGAAAATTCTATAATTTTAAATTTTAATAATAAAATTTTAAGTGACATTAATACTAATGAAATTCTAGAAGAAGTAGTCTATTCTATTAATTTAAGTATTAATGACAATTATGATGTTCAAAATGTTATGTATTTAGTAGAAGATAATATTATAAATAATTTTAATTTAAAATAAAAACAATCATTTAGATTGCTTTTTTGATTTATAAATATTTTTTAAAGTTTTTATTTCTTCTAGACGATTAATCTTTAAGTGAGGAAATGCATTAAGAAAATGATCTGGCATTTTTTTATATTTTTTCAAACGATTTATTAATTTAAGATCAAATTTTTCTCTTTTAGGAAATTTAATTTTAATATCACTAAAATAATTTTCTATAATTTGTAATTGATTTTTTAATTTAAAAGCTAGTTGAGTCGTTATAATAAAATCTGTAAAAATAATTACAAAAGAGATACTAGCAAATATAATCATTAAAATTGGATTTAATTTCATTAAAAAATGAGAAATCATAGGATACAATAAATAATTAATAGCAAGTGCACCTACTCCAAAACATAAAGAGTTAAATAAACAAACTCGCCCATTTATATTTGCAAAATTATCTGTATAGTCCCACCAACGATCATTAAATATTTTTTCCATTAACCAACTAGTAAAATATTCTAATATACTAGTAAATACTACACTTAAAATAAATAAAACTACTGGATCATCATAATAATCTTTAAGTAAAACTATTATTAGTAAAGAACCAAATCCATATATAGGACAATAACAACCATATAAAAATCCTCTATTAGTAAGTTTATTTAATTTAAAATAACAAAAGATAACCTCAGAAATATATCCAATTACACTAAATATAAAGAAGATTAAAAACCAATAAGCTATATCGTACATAAACAAAAACCTTTCTAATTAGAAGGAGAACAATTAGATTTATATGTTGGGTCGCCAGATAATTCTTTTTGAAATTCAGCATATACTCGGTTATTTTTAACATAAATAAAAACGACACACCCATTCATATTAGCATTGTTTGTTGGATTAGTTATTACCTTATTGCCATCATCATCTTTAGAATCCGGTTCTATAGCATTTGCCTCAATTAATTCATTTAGTCGTTTGCCCATACACCTATCACTTTTATCACACAGAATACCAGTTATTGTTGATTTATTTTCTTGCCCCCATACTATGGCTGCTTTTTCTATTAATTCTATTTTAGCATCATACATTCTTTTCTTTGTTGTTTTACTAATTTTAAGACTAGCAGGTACAGCAATAACTATTAATAAACCCATAATAGTGATAACAACTAATAATTCTACTAAAGTAAATCCCTTTTTATTCATTATTCCCCTCCAATGTTTCATTTATTATTCTATATACTTCTTCTCTTCCTTTTTTGGTTACACTGGAAAAAAACACTAAATTATCTCCTTCAACAATATTCATATTTTCACTAATAATTTTCATTTGTTTGTCTTTAACACTTGGTTTTACCTTATCATATTTAGTTGCAATTATTGTTACTGGAACATTGTAATATTTCAAATAATTATACATTAATAAATCATCTTCTGTTGGTTTATGTCTAAAATCAATCAGCATAAATACTCGTTGCAAATTCTCTCTTGTTTTCAAATATTCTTCAATCATTAACCCAAATTTTTTTTGTTGTGATTTAGATACACTAGCATAACCATATCCTGGAACATCTACTAAATAAAAATTATTATTTACTAAATAAAAATTTAAAGTTTGTGTTTTCCCTGGTTTTGAACTAGTTCGAGCAAAATTTTTTCTTCCTAAAAGTGTATTAATGAAACTACTTTTACCAACATTACTTCTTCCAACTAAAAGATATTCTTTTAAATTATCTGTAGGATATTGACTAGTTCTTACTGCAATAGATGCCAACTCAGCTGAATCTATTTTCATATGTATCACCAATTAATATTATAAAATATTTATCATCTATTTGCAAATATTCTCATTAATTATAAAACATCTTGTGCCAAGTACAAACGTTTGATATAGTTTTTATAGGAACATTTAATAGTTGGGTGATTTACAAACTTCATAAAAAAGGGATGCGATAGTATGAACAAGAAGGATTTTTTAATTCTTTCTCTAGTAATTCTCATCTTCCTATTAGTATTATTACTATTTATAGTTTTAATATAAAAAGAAAATCACCTAACTCAACGGCTTTGAATTAGGTGAAACCAAATATTTTGGCAACACTCAACAATGCAATATTGGATGTTCCTTTTTTATTTTATGCAAGTTCCCTTGACATATTCATCATAACATAAAAACGCACTTTTATCAAATACGTTCTCTATCTTTACTCGTATATTTTCGAGTTTCCTATCAATCTGGTGCTGAAAATAGGACTTGAACCCACAACCTACTGATTACGATTCAGTTGCTCTACCAATTGAGCTATTTCAGCATATGTAACATATATAAATATGTTACAAATTTTTTCTATAAAATTCAAGAACTAATTAATAATTTTTATTTGAACAGCACTAATATTTTTGCCAAAAATTCCTGCATATCCGTTTTTAGAATCATTTGTAGCATATCCTGTTACCCAAGAATACCATTTATCAGTATAAACGCGATAACTTATCTTATGTTTATCACTTTTAATCATAATAGCATCTATATTTTCTCCTTTAATTCCACTATAACCATCACTATTTTCATTCCATTTTGTAACTTCTGGAAGCCATTTACCATTAACATGACTTCTAACTTTTACAATTGAGGAATCACTCATTTTAACTCTTAATCCACCAATGGGACTTTTGAAAATACCTGCATAATCATTATCATTGGTAACTGTTTTTAACCATTGTTTTCTATTATTATCGTAAACTTGATAAATAATATCTGTCTTTTTATTTAGAAAGCCTTTTTCTCCTAATAAATATGGTTTAGGATCAACTTGTTTGCCATTAACTTTAATAGCAAAATGTAAATGAACTCCTGTAGCGTCTCCAGTATTACCCATATATCCTATTATTTGGCCTTTTTTAACTTCTTCTCCTTTTTTTACTGTTATACTATTTTTCTTTAGATGTAAATATCTAGAAATAACTTTATTAGGATGTTCTATTTCTACATAATAACCTGTACTTTTTCCATAAGAGGCAGCAATTACTTTACCTTTTTCTACAGCAATTACATAATCAGCACCATAATTTTTTCCAATAAAATCCATGCCATTATGAGTTCTATTTGAATTTCTTGTTGTAAAATCATCAGTTAAATAATGAACTTTATTTTTTAAAACGTTGTTTTTTACTTCTAATAATTTTTTTATAAATAATCCCTCTATTCTCATTATATTATATGAGCATTTTTTAATTGTTCGAGGGCTTAAATAAGAAAAAACTAACTTTTTTAGTTAGTATACATAAATATTGGTTGCCTAGGTTGGATTCGAACCAACGCATCATGGAGTCAGAGTCCACTGCCTTACCGCTTGGCTACGAGGCAATAAAGAAAGTTAGAATTTAATTCTTTCTTTAATAAAATCTTTTACCTCATTTATTGGTAATACTATTTGTTCCATAGTATCTCTATTTCTAACTGTAACCGTATCATTATTTAAAGTATCATCATCTACTGTAATAACAAATGGTGTTCCAATTGCATCACTTCTTCTATATCTTTTTCCAATACTTCCAGCTTCATCATAACTTACCATAAATTCTGAACATAATTTGGCATAAATATCTTTGGCTTTTTCGGCATGAATCTTTTTAACTAAAGGTAAAATTGTTGCTTTTATTGGAGCAAGATATGGATGAATTTTTAAGAGTTCTCTGGTTTCTCCATTAGTTAATTCTTGATTTTCATAAGCATTACAAATAATTGCCAAAAACAATCGGTCCACTCCTAAAGAAGGTTCAATAACAAATGGTAAATATTTTTCGTTAGTTTCAGAATCTAAATATCTTAAATCTTTACAAGAATGTTCTTGATGTACTCCTAAGTCATAATCAGTTCTATCAGCAATACCCCATAGTTCTCCCCAACCTATTGGATATAAAAACTCTATATCAGTAGTTGCTTTACTATAAAAAGATAATTCTTCTTTTTTATGATCTCTAAAACGAAGTTTTTCTTTTTTTAATCCTAATTCATCAAGAAAATCAATACAATAATTTTTCCAATAACCAAACCATTCTAAATCAGTATTAGGCTTACAAAAAAATTCTAATTCCATTTGTTCAAATTCTCTTGTTCGAAAAATAAAGTTTCCTGGAGTTATTTCATTTCGAAAACTTTTACCAATTTGGGCTATTCCAAAAGGTACTTTTGCTCTCATAGTTCTTTGAACATTTAAAAAATTAACAAATATTCCTTGAGCAGTCTCTCCTCTTAAATAAACTTTACTTTTAGCATCTTCTGTTACCCCTTGATGAGTTTCAAATAATAAATTAAATTTACGGATAGGAGTAAAATTAGACTCACCACATTTAGGACAAGTTATTTTATTTTCTGTAATATAATTTTCTAATTGTTCATTAGTCCAGCCATCTCCTGTTTCCATTCCATCTGTATAATCTTCAATTAATTTATCAGCACGATATCTACTTTTACAATGCTTACAATCAATTAAAGGATCAGCAAATGAGGCAACATGACCACTAGCTACCCATACTTCTGGATTCATTAGTATAGCAGAATCTAGACCATAATTATAAATATTTTCTTGAACAAACTTTTTATACCAAGCTTTTTTTATATTTTCTTTTAATTCTTTACCTAAAGGACCATAATCCCAAGTATTAGATAATCCTCCATAAATTTCACTACCTTGAAAAATAAATCCATACTGTTTACAATAATTTACTATATCATCCATTTTAAACTTCATACCCTACCTCCTCTAAATATTCATCTACATATAATTTCAATTCATCGTGATTAGTAATAATTTTAAAATAATCCCAAACTTCACTACTAATAAATTTCTCCTGTTCATAATCTTTTAGCCAAGATAAAATCTTATCATAAAAGCCTTCATAATTATAAACTAATATTAATTTCTTTTTATCTAAACTACGATATTCCTCTAAAGCACTCATAAATTCTGCTAAAGTTCCAATTCCTCCCGGTAAAATTAAAACCACTTCTGCTAAATCATACATCCATTTAAATCTTACTAAAGTATCACTTACTACTTTAACTTCTGCTTTAGGTAACCCTTCTAAGTCCTTTTCATATTTTTCGACAGCAAATGCTTCAATATCTTTCCCCTCTTCGGCAAAAGCATTATAACATTCACCCATCATAGAATAATTCGCTCCACCAAAAACTAAATTAAAATTTCGTGAAGTAAAAAATTTAGCAGTTTCTCTAGCCAAAGTTAAATATTTAGGATTAATAACATTACTATTAGCTGTTGCAATAAATACTTCCATATCTATCCTCCACTACTTCAATTATAGTATTTTTTTAAAATAATGTCTATAATTCATCAGTATGTTTATATTGTTCTAAGACTTTTTTTATTCCCATATATGGTAATATTACACAAGTTTTTCTATTTTGTTGTTTATAAATTTCATTATAAACTACTCCTTCTTTTAATTTTTCTTCATTATATTCTTTTTCTTCTACCATATTTTGAAAATTATCAATATAATCTTCAATCTCATCTATACTTTTTCCTATTAAATTTTTTAACATAATAGAAGTAGAAGATGTACTAATTGCACA
>CANQNA010000059.1 GCA_947625005.1 uncultured Bacilli bacterium | reverse complement strand
AATTAGTAAAATATTTGGCATCACATACTAAAGAAAATGAAAAAATAATAACTATTGAAGATACGTTGGAACTTCATTTAGATCGTATTTTTCCACATCGTGATATAATTGCTATGAAAACTAATAATATTGCGAGTTATAGTGATGTTTTAGTAACATGTATGCGTCAAAATCCTATTTGGATATTATTGTCTGAGGTTCGTAGTGCAGAAGCAGTTATGGCTGTTCGTAACTCAATTTCTTCTGGACACCACATATTATCAACAATCCATTCAGATAAGGCTAGTTTAATTCCAATGAGAATGTTTGCTTTAATTGAAAGTAATGTTGATGTTGAACAATTTTTAGCAACTATTCATCGATATGTTCAGTTAGGTATATATGTAAAAGGGTATATGAGTAAAGAATTTGGTAGATTTCAAAGAGAAATTATGGAAATATGTGAATTTTATGTTGATGAGCAAAATAAACCTCAAGTAAACACTATATTTCAAAAAACATTAACAGGTGAGTTAACAATGAATAATCCTACAAATCATTTAAGAGAATATTTAAGTATTTCAGGAGTAACCTTACCTGAAGATATTTTTACTGAATCATCAGCTGATAAAAATAATTTAAATTCTAATGTTAACATAAATGTTGATGCTAAGAAAAATTTGAATAATAGTTCATTAAATTTGAAATCTGAACCAGTGGAAATGTTGTAGAAAGAAGGGAGAATATGATTGAACTTGTATTATTACTTGCAATTGGATTATTTGGCGTTTCATATTATTTAAATAATGGTGAAAATGTTTATAATTTTTTTGCAAAAAATGTTTCAAATGTTTATGATAAATATGCTACATATAGTTTTAAACAAGTAAGAGAAAAAGTAAAAGAATTAGGACAAGAATATACTCCTAGACAATATTTAACTCAAGTTATTTTATTTGCAGGTGTTGCTGGTGGGATTTCATATTTATATTTTTATAATTTAATTGTCGCGATTATATATGCTGGTATTGCAGTATTGTTTATTCCGTTTTTAGCTTATTTGCGTTGTCAAAAAGCTTATTCAGAATATATTTTTGAACAAATTCAAACATATACAACTAATGTTATAATGGAATTTAATACAACGCAAAGTTTTGTAAAATCTTTAGAAGGTGTTCGTGATTCTGGTATTATTGAAGAACCGGTGTTATCTGATTTAAAAACAATGATTGAAATGTCATATCAAAATGGTACTATTGATGAATCAATTGAATTTTTTAATCAAAAATATCCATATTATATGGTTAAGAATATGCATCAATTATTTTTACAAATAACTAAAGAAGGTGCTAAGGATTCAGGTGAAGCTTTAGAAAATATGTCAATGGATATAGATGCATTAGTTGAAGGTGTATATCGAGATCAAATAGATCGTGCAGATTTTCATAAAAGATTTATTACTTTTGGTTTAGCATTATTTTTGTTAGTTATGGCTATGCAGTTTCTATTAGGTACGGATTCATATATAAAATTATTAGATATGTGGTATGTACAGTTAATTTTGCATTGTATAATTTGGGTTAATTGTTTCTTTCTATATAAAGGAGAAAGATTCTATTATGAAGATGTGGGGGTGGAATAATGTATTTTGAAATTATTGGCCTAGCATTATTAATATTATTTGTTCTTAATTATACTGGTAGAATAAGTGTAAGTAGATTTGTTACTGATAATGAAGTATATTTTCAAAAATTAAAAGAAAATGATTGGGACTTTTATGTAAAAGCTAAATATGGAGATTCAGCAAATGCCGATTTTCTATTTAATAAAAGAATTAAAAATGGTTTAGTTATTATTGTTATAATGCTATGTTTCTTTATATCTAATTTAACCTATATAACTATTTTATTTTCAGTATTAGCAGGATTTTTAACTTTTAAATTAGATTATATGAATATTAAAAATTATTATAAAAGACATTTACATGATATTGATGCTATGTTACCACATTATTTAAAAAGTTTAGAAATATTAATTCAACATTATACAGTTCCAGTTGCTTTAGGTAAATCAATTAACGATGCTCCTAGTATTTTTAAAGAAGGATTACAACAATTAATTGATGAAGTTAATGCTGGTGATAGTTCAATAAATCCATATATGACTTTTGCCAAAACTTATCCAGTAAGAGATTCAATGAGAATGATGCGTTTATTATATCGTTTATCTTTAGGTAGACAAGAACATAAACAAGAACAATTATTAGCATTTTCTAAAACAATTTCTAATTTACAACAAAAAGCAAGAGAATTAAAATATAAAGAACGTTTGGAAAAAATGGAAAAGAAAACAATGCAAATGTTAATTGCAACTGGTTTAGGAGTAATGGTATTATTAATTTTTGCATTATTAATGATGATGAATATGTAGATAACTTAGGTTATCTTTTTTATTTAATTTCAATTAAATATTTGTTAAAATATTATTAGATAGGAAGTAATTATGAAAAAGAAAGTTTTATCAATTATAGTACCATGTTTTAATGAAGAAGAATGTTTACCATTATTTTATGAAGAAGTAAAAAAAATTCAAGAAATATTTTTAAAAGAAAATATAGTTTTTGAATTAATATTTGTTGATGATGGAAGTAAAGATAATACTTTAAAAAAAATTAAACAAATAAAAGAGGATAATGATTTAGTTCATTATATATCTTTTTCTAAAAATTTTGGTAAAGAAGCTGCTATCTTTGCTGGTTTAAAAAAAGCTAGCGGAGATTTAGTGGCTTTGATGGATGCTGATTTACAGGATCCTCCAAAGCTATTAATGAAAATGTATAATGAAATAGAAAATAATAATTATGATGTTGTTATTGCTAGAAGAAAAAATAGAAAAGGTGAACCAGTTATTAGAAGCTTTTTTGCGGAAATATTTTATAAATTAATTGCTAAAATTAGTAAGGTTAGAATGGTTTCTGGGGAAAGAGATTTTAGATTAATGACTAGACAAGTAGTAAAGGCAATATTGTCTATGCCTGAATATAATCGTTATTCTAAAGGCTTATTCAGTTATTTAGGTTTTAATACAAAATGGATTAGTTATGATAATGTTAAAAGAGTGGCAGGAGATAGTAAATGGAGTTTTGGAAAACTTTTATTATATGCTTTTGATGCCATTATTGGATTTTCAACGGTTCCTTTAATGATTTCTACATTTTTAGGAATACTATTTTGTTTTATTTCGTTTTTAATGATTCTTATTATTATTTTTAAGACAATCGTATTTGGAGATCCGGTAAGTGGATGGCCATCATTAGTATGCATTATTTTCTTTGTTGCAGGTATTCAATTATTTTGCTTAGGAATTTGTTCGGCATATATTTCTAAAATATATTTAGAAACTAAAAATCGACCATTATATATTATAAAAGAAAGTGATGATGATAAATGAAAAAGAAAGGATATATTTTAGCATTTATTTTACCAATTTTAATTTTTTCTTTTGCGTTATTTAGCATGAATGTTTATCCGTTTGGTAACATTTCTTTAAGAATTTCTGATGCTATTGTTCAATACCCAGCCTTTTTTGAAAGTTTAAAACATTTAAGTTTATTTACTTTTAATATTGGTTTAGGAGAAAATTATTTTCCAACTTTTGTAACATATTTAAATAATCCTTTAAATTTACTTTATTTCTTTTTTAATAAAGAAAATTTTGATTTATTTTATGTTATATTAATTTTTATAAAAATTGGATTAATAGGTTTAACTATGAATATTCTTTTAAATTATAAAAAAGAATATAATAAAAAGTCTATTATATTTTCAACGATATATGCTTTATCTGATTTTGTAACTATTTATTATTGGAATTATCAATTCTTAGATGCTGTTTATATTTTACCATTGATTATGATAGGTATAGATAAAATTATTAATGAAGATAAAAATGTAATGTATTATTTAAGTTTAACATATATGATTATTATTCATTACTATACAGCTTATATGATATGTTTATTTTCGGTTATTTATTTTTTCTTTTTACTATATAATAGCAATTTAAAAAAAGAAGAAAAAAAGAAACGAACAATTAAGTTTTTTGTAACAAGTTTATTTTGTGGGTTAACATCTGCATATATATTAATACCAACAATTTTTAGCTTATTTCAAGGCAGAGATCTTTATATGTTTAAAACTAATTTATGGGGGATAAATATTGATGGAATTACTTCCTTATATAATTTTAATATGGGTAGTTATTATGCTTTAGAAACTTATAATCCTTTTTACTCGGTATTAACATATATTTCAATCTTTGTATTAGCATTAGTAATATTAAGTTTTTTTAGTAAAAAAATTACTAAAAAATATAAAAAATCAGTATTTGTAGTTTTAATAGTTTATTTTTTGTCAATAATATTTAATTTTCTTTATTTTGGTTGGCATTTATTTCAAACACCAATAGGATTACCTGGAAGATTTATTTTTTGTTTTGATGCCTTTTTAGTTTTAGTTGCTTATAATTTTTATTTAAAAAATGATAAGTTAAAAATAAACAAATTATTATTGTCACTAGTATTAAGCATTATATTAGTATTATTATTTTTATGTAAAAACTATAATTATTATAAGTTATCAAATCGTTCAATATTTAGTTTTGAAAAAATATATTTAATATTACTTATAATAAATATTATAATATTTATTTACTATATTTATATGTATAATAATTCTAAATTAAAATTTTTAACTTATTTTATTATAATTTTAGAGTTATCTATAAATGCTATTTTAAATATTAATGTAAATTATCAAAGTATAAAATATAATTTTAGTTATATAAATGAATTAAAGCAAAAGACAATTAAATCGGATGAATTATTAAGCAAAATTAAAAATAATAATAATAGTAATAATTTTTATCGAATGAACTTTGACATAATTTGTAATTCATCATTGATATATAATTTTTATGGAGTAAGTAGATATTCATCAGTATTTAATAATAACTTAAATAATTTTTTAGAAAGTTATACATATGATGATCACTATGGACATTTTACAAGTTATAAAAATAATTTTTTAATGGATGCTTTATTAGGTTTAAAATATGTATTTTTTGAATATTCTGATAATAAATATGAAGTTGAATCACAGATAAATCAATATATTATTAATAGCTTAGGTTTTGTTATTTATAATAATGATAAAAGTACTTTAGATCATCAAGATGATATTGTTAATATTTTAAATAAATTAACAAATAATCAATATAATCTTAAATTAAACAATTTATACCCTAAAAAAATAATGGATAATGTTAAAGAAAATGAAAATGAATATGAAAAAATTGACAATAGTAAAGATGGTAAATTAACTTTATTGTACAATATTAATGAAGATATTATTGGCAAAATTGATTTTCAAAGTTATTATACATATTTTACATTAGATGATAAAAATAATATTACAAAGGAATTAAAGGCTAGTAGTTTTTATAAAGTTTATCTAAATGAAAAAGAAGTTAAAAGTATTTATAAATTAGCAAAAGGTGATATTTTAAAGGTTATATTTGATTTAAAAGATATAAATTATATATTAAAATATGATGAAAGTTTAGAATTTGTAAACGAAAAAACATATAGTAATTTAATTCAAGAATTAAATAAAAATATTATTACTGATATTGATTTTACAAGTGATGGATTTAATGGAAAATTAAATGTTAATAGTGATAAAAACTTATTAGTGTTAACTATTCCTTATGACGAAAGTATAAAATTATTTATTGATGATAAAGAAGTTTCATATGATAAATGTTTGGATGGAATTATTTGTTTAAATGTAAATGAAGGGAATCATACTATTAAAATGAAATATAAAATTAAAGGACTTAATATTGGAATATTTATTTCTTTATTTACATTTTGTTGTTTTTGGATATTAAAAAAATGAAATTGTTATGATTATTCGTTAAAATTGTAATTTATAATTAATGATGTTATACTTTAGATAACTTAAAAGGAGTTTTATTAATGTTAGGAAATATTTCAAAATCAAAGATGTTTATGCTATTTGGAATTATATTGCTTGCTTTTTTTAGTGTGTCTTTAACATCTAAAACTGTAGCAAATGATACTTTTTATAATATTAAAACAGGTGAACAAATTGTTAAAAATGGAATAGATATGAAAGACCATTTTTCTTGGCATGAAAATTTAGAATATACTTATCCTCATTGGGCATTTGATGTTGGTATTTACTTTATATATAATGCTTTTGGTTTTGATGGAACTTATGTTTTAACTTGTATATTATCAATTATTTTAGCAATGACTATTTTGGTTATTAATCTTAAATTATGTAAAATTAAATTATTGTCTTTTGTTGTTAGTTTTTTTACAATGTATTTTATTAGAAATTATCTTGTTACTAGAGCTCATTTGGTTACTTTTATTCTCTTTGCTTTAACAATCTATTTTATTGAACAATTTTTAAAAACTAAGAAAAAGGGTTATGTGGTTTGTTTAATAATAATCCCAATTATAATTGCAAATGTTCATGCTGCTGTATTTCCAGTATATTTTGTTTTATATTTGCCTTATTTAGCTGAATATTATGTTTCACTTTTTTTAAAAAAAAGAAAATATCATAATAATTCTAGAATTATTATAAATGAAAACCCTAATAGTAAATATTTAATTATAATTATGTTAATTAGTTTTTTTGGAGGTTTAATAACTCCTATAGATTTAACTCCTTACACTTATCTTATAAAAACTTTAATGGGTAATCAAGCTTTATTTATTACTGAACATTTTCCAATTGTCTTAACCCAACATCATGATGCATTTTTTCTAATTATATGTCTTGTATTTTTGTTATTTAATCGAAATACAAAAATAAGATTAACAGATTTATTAATGCTTGGAGGACTTTCTTTATTAATGATTTCTTACAGACGTCAAATAACACTTTTTGTAGTTATTTGTTGTATAATTTATAATCGTTTATTACAAAATATTTCGATAAAAAATAAATATCAATATATAATAATTTCATTATTAATTATTGTTGCTTTAATAACAAGTATTGATTATGCAAAATTTAATTTTAATGAAGAATATGTTGATAAAACTATTTATCCAGTTGAAGCAGCAGAATACTTAAAAAATAATGTTGATTTAGAAAAGGCTCATATTTTTAATGATTATGAAGAGGGAAGTTATTTGCTTTTTAAAGATATACCAGTTTTTATTGATACTAGATGTGATTTATATAATCCTGAGTTTAATAATTTAAAAAGTGATATATTTATTGATTATATGTTAACTTCTAATTTAAGTTATTATTATAAAGATATATTTAATAAGTATCAAATAACTCATTATATTACTAATAAAGAAACTTCTTTAAATAAATTAATTATTAAATCTGGTGATCAAAGTTTTAAAAATGTTTATGAAGATGATAATTTTATAATATATGAAGTAAAGGTAAGTGAAAATAATGAAGAGAAAATATAATTATTTAATTGCATTTATTTTACCAATAAGTATTTTTTGCTTAGCAATGTATTTTTCAAATATTTATCCTTTTGGTAGGGTTTCTTTAAGAATTTCTGATGCCCTAAGTCAATACCCAGCTTTTTTTGAAGGACTAAGACATTTTAAAATATTTAATTTTAATTTAGGATTAGGTGAATGCTTGTATCCTCTATTTACATCATATTTAAATAATCCTTTAAATTTATTTTACTTTTTATTTAAAAAAGAAAACTTTGATTTATTTTTTGCTTTATTAATTTTATTTAAAATTGGATTAATTGGTTTAACAATGAATATTCTTTTAAATTATAAAAAAGAATATAACAAAAAGTCTATTATATTTTCTACTATTTATGCTTTATCTGGTTATGTAACTTTTTATTATTGGAATTATCAATTTTTAGATGCTGTTTATATGTTACCATTAATAATGATCGGTATAGATAAAATTGTTAGTGATGATAAAAATGTAATGTATTATTTATGTTTAACATATATGATTATTATTCATTATTATACAGCTTATATGGTATG